>JAAYXS010000067.1 GCA_012515775.1 Phycisphaerae bacterium | reverse complement strand
CTCTCCTTACTCGTTTCTTCTCGCGGGGGCTGACGACGAAATTCCTGCGATCCCGCGAGACATCCTTAAGAACTAAGTAGGACGCGGATGCTGTATTTATCGAACTAACGGGGGCAGTTACTTTAACAAATTGCCAGAAAAAGGGACGTTAAACTTTAACTATATTCACTGCGACGGCAGTTTGAGCGCTAAAACAGTAAAATTCAATCTTTCCAAAAAGTTATCAGACGTTTGTCAAGTGGCCCGGAGCTATGGAGTCGTCTCCGGGCACAGCGGTAAACAACCGGGCACAGTGGCGAACAAAGTGGTGATATGTTGAAACGTTGCCCTTACCCGCCGCCGCGAGCAGGATTCGAGATCTGAAGCGCAGCACCATTCGAACACGGCACCTGACGCATAGCCGTCAGAATATGGTCGTCATCCCCTGGCTTAGTGAACAGGTAAACGCGCTTGTACTGTTCTGACACCGCCCCGCGAGCTTTCATCAATTTGTTGTCCATCGCCGCCAGGCTGCCCGGCGCGAGGAGGCGCAGTTGCACAGCCCCCAGACGCATGGACGCGCGCCGTGATGCATACTCCTCGTTTTGAACACACAGCTCACGATCCAACGCCTCGACTTGTGCTGAGCTGAGCTCAACCTCGCAGTTGAGCCGGTAATAGGGTGGGTCGCCCCAGCACGGCGCCAAGACGAAGTCAAGTTCGGGCAGCTTGAAGGCTTGGCAGACGTTGCGAACCGCCGCAGCACAGTGATGCTCCGTGAGCTTTTCACCGGCCAGTGAAGCCACCCGCCCGGCGCGATATAGAAACTCCAGTACCGGCGCATTTCCGAGCCAACCGTGGACGCGCACCACGTCATCCAGCCGATAGCGCACCAGCCCCGCCGTGTTGGTCAACACGACAGCGTAGTCCTGCCCTGTCTCAAGCTCGCTCGCGAGAAGCGTCTGCGGCTGGTCCTGATGACAGCATTCGATTGGGATGAACTCGAAGAACGCGGCGGTCACGTCGAGGGCGCCCGCTGGAACGGCGTCCTCGAACGGAATGGTGACTCGTCCCTCACTGGCTAGAAGCCCGATGTCGCGAATCGGAATATCGCCGTACCAGCTTCTTAGCGTGTCCAGGTAGTGCCCCAGGCTGCCGCCAGTCCAGCATGCAAGGAAACTCAGCTTCCAGTAGTCGCGCGGCCGGAGCGTGCCGTGAGCGGCCCGCAGGCGCTCGAGTTCAGCGGCCCTGGAGCGGTCGGGTTTCAAGCCGGACGCAAGACGTTCGCGGAGGGCCGCGTCCGGCACGACTCGGCGCGAGAGGCTGCCGTCGGCGACGTCTCTAATAAGCTCCTCGCTTTCCTGCGCGGCAGTCCGCGCCATCTGTATGAGAGTCGCCGGATTGGCAGTGATCGCAAAGCTGACATCGCGGCTAATTCCCAGGCGCATCAAGGTGTAATAGCGTGCCCGCGCGTCAGGTATGTTCGCCACTTCCGGCTGACCGACGTAGAACCGCCGGACGATTCCCTTCTGCATCTTCGCCAGCAACCCCGTGATCGCTCCGCACGGAATGCCCGCGGGGCTGCACTGGCTGTTGTAGCGGCTGGTAACCTGGAGAATGGGTCGCAGGACTGCGGCCGTGTGATCGGTCAGCATTTTGAGGCCGAAGACGTTCCAACCGCGGCGATAATCCCGTACGAATTCCTTTGTTACAGGTATCAGCTTGGCCTTAGCGGTGGTGCCGCTGCTGGTGGCGAACATGAGAATGGGTGAACGGGCTCGGAAGAGCGCGCGAACGTCGCCGGCCCAAACGCGTTCGATGTACGGACGGAGGCCCTCGTAGCCGCACAACGGAACCATGCGGCGCAGGTCGGCGGCCGTGGTGTCCGGCGTCAGTCGATGGCGGCGTGCGAAGTCGCTGCCGTCGATTACCTGCAGAGCGCGGCGCAAAGCACGGGTCTGCTCATGCGGCGCATCGTCGACGGCTTTCTGAAAATGGCGATACACTCGCTGGGCATGGAAGAGGGCGAGCTTGCAGCCTATTCGCTCGAGTAAAGTGGGCATTCGTTGGCCCCGTTCAGCCCGGCGAGCGGGTTCCGTCCACGGCCAGGTCATGCTCGACCGCGCCGGCTCCGGAGGCTTCGATCGGGGGCGCGTCGGCAGGCTGCCAAGCCTGCGGCATGCGGGCCAGGTGGCGGTCAAAGAAAGAAGTCGTCAACCAGGCATAGAAGTCGGCGTGCCGGACTACGGCCTGGTTGTGGCGCGAGCCCGGCGCGACCCACAGGTACTTCGGTTGACCGGCCAATGCGTAGAGGCGGCGACTGGCGTATTCGACGGGCAGATATGAGTCCTTCTCGCCGTGAATGAAAAGGATGGGGCGCGGCGTCATGCGCTGAATGGCCTTGCGGACTGAGGGAAAGCGGCATTTAAACTCGCGGGCGGCAAAGTACATCATGGCCCAGCGCAGAAAACGCCAGAACACAGGCGGGTGGTTCTCATAAACAATGCGCACGCGCGCGAAAATGTACGCCCAGCGCTTCATGAAATATTCGATGGTCGTGTCGGTGCTGAAGGCGCCGTCGGCCACGATGGCGCGAATCTCGGGGTTCTCGACCGAGGCCAGGATAGCGGCGCACGCGCCGCGCGAAATGCCGAAAATACCAACCTCCCTGGGCAGGCCGCGTTCCTCGAGCCAGTTCTGAATGAAAGCCACCGCGCCGCGCATGTCGTGCAATTCGCGATCCGTGACCCACTGGCGCGGCGTGTGATCCGGCTCGCAGGCGGACCGCCCGTGACCGCGGAAATCGAAGGTGAACACGTCGTAGCCCCGGGCCAGCAGCGGGCTGCAATAACGCGCGCAGGAGAACATATCCGAGCAGAATTCGTGGGCGAAAATGATCATTCCGCAGCGCGGCCCGGCCGCCCTGCCGTGCAGGATCATCCCGGCCAGCGGCAGGCCATCGTAGGCCGGAAAGCTGACCGGTTCACCCGTCAGCCGCTCAAAATCGAGCGGGTTGCGCGCCAGGGGGGGGTTGGTAGTCCGCATGATGTTGAGCGAAATACGGACATATTTCGCCACAATCAGGAGGGGAACCACAATCAGGGTAATAATTGTCGAGACAATGGCCACCAAGGCCCAGTTGTGTGTAAGGACCTCGGTGATTATCCACGCCAAGGACATTGCAAATCCGTGTCGGGTCGGCATGCAAATCGCGTTGTGTGCGGGATGGTAGCGGACGGGACAATTAAAGTCCATACCGGCAGTCAGTCCCGCAAGCTGCCAGACGGGCGACGCGCGGCGTCCGTCCGGCGGCCGGCACTACAATTGCCTTCCACCTACCGCCGCCCATGACGCTTCGCGCCGGTTGGGTTAATATGCCCCCTTTCGTTGGACCCGGATGAGGAAATGAACATGACTAACGACACCAGCTCCGCCGTGGCAAGCCTCGAACCGCAGGCCGTTTGGCAGTATTTCAGTGGCATCGCCGCCGTCCCGCGTGCTTCCAAGCACGAAGAGCGCATCCGCGAGCACGTCCGCCGCCTGGCCCAGGAACGCGGCTTCAACGTCCGCGAGGACGCAGCCGGCAATCTGCTGATCGAAGTGCCCGCCAGCCCGGGCCACGAAAACGCTCCAATCACAGTCCTTCAAGGCCACCTTGACATGGTCTGCGAAAAGAACGCCGGCACCGCCCACGACTTCGACCGCGATCCGATCCGCCTGATTCTCGACCGCGATCCGGCCACCGGCGAAGAAATCGTCCGCGCCGATGGCACCACGCTTGGCGCGGATAACGGCATCGGCGTCGCCCTGGCGCTAGCCGCCGCAACCTCGCCCGACGTGGTCCACGGCCCACTCGAAATACTGTGCACAGTCGACGAGGAACAGGGCATGACCGGGGCGGCCGCGCTCCAGCCCGACTTCTTCCGCGGCAAGCGCTTGCTTAATCTCGACTCCGACGAGGATACGGTCATCTACATCGGTTGCGCCGGCGGCGGCGACATCACCCTGAGTTGGGAGTTTCCCACGCGGCCCGTATCCGGACGCCTCGAACTGGCGCGCCTCACCGTCAGCGGCCTGCGCGGCGGCCATTCCGGCGGCGACATCCACGAGAACCGTGGCAATGCCAACAAAATCCTCGTCCGCACGCTGCTCGATCCCGACGTGAAACGGGTGCAGATCGCGTCAATCACCGGCGGCAGCAAGCGCAACGCCATTCCGCGCGAAGCGAACGCCGTGATCGTCGCCTCGAAGCGTACGCTATCCGCCTTGAAAGGGGCGGCCGCCAAGGTCCAAGAAGCCGTCCGGCGTGAATCCGCCGAACCGAACCTCAACATCGCCGTCGAGCCCGTCGACCGCGCCGCGGTTCCCGCCGCGCTCACGGTTATCGACACGCAGCGTCTGCTTTGGGCGCTGGAAGCCTTGCCGCATGGCGTGCTCGAGATGCACCAGAAGCTCAAGGGCCTGGTGCAAACTTCGAATAACGTCGCCACCATAGTCAGCGAGCCTCAGCCCGAGCGCAAACGCCTGCGCATCGTCGTCGGCTGCCTCAGCCGCAGCTCGATGGAAGGCCGCGTGCAGACCACCTGGTCCCAGATCGCAGCCGTCGGCCAACTGGCCCGGGCGACGGTCGAAACGGGGAACAGTTACCCCGGCTGGAACCCGAATCCCGAGTCGCTGCTGCTGGGCATTTGCCAGCGCGTTTACCGCGAACTGTTCCAATCGGAGCCGAACGTGGCCGCGATTCACGCCGGCCTGGAATGCGGGATCATCGGCAGACAAATGGGCGGCGACCTGGACATGGTCTCTTTCGGCGCGAAGATCCACGGCGCGCACAGCCCGGACGAGCGGACTTATCCGGCCTCGGTACAGAAGTCATACCAATTTCTTAAGGCGATTCTGGCAGAGCTGGCGCGCGCGTAGCCCGACTTTTGCGAGACGCCCCGGCTCTGCACGTTCCCACGTTCTCACTTTCACACGCGCGGGAAAGTGGGAACGTGGGAACGTGGGAACGTACGGCGCGTAATGAAGCGGCCGCTCTCAGAGGGGCAAATCAGCGTTTGCGCTAAGGCAGGTCCGGATTGTGGGCAGCGGGTGAATCCGGCCGTGATTCATGCCCGGGCAGCCACGGCCGGCGCGTTCCCAGGCTTTGGGCGAACTCAGATTGGATTGCCAGAATGGCCAGGTGCGGCATTGGACGGGGCGGACGTCATGGACTTTACAGTTTGTAAGGCCGTCCGGCGTGCGCACCAGGAAAACGCAATCACCGCCCTTGAGTTCGATCAGACTAAGCCGGCTCCCGACGCGCCGCGTGTACCGGCGGGTGAAGTCGGAGAGTTTGAGACTCAGGGCATCCGCGATCTGACCGGCTTCCTGAAGCGTTACCCAAACGTAGCCAGGGGCTCCGCTACAGCAGTTCCCACATTGGGCGCAAGAAAACGCGATGCCGGCGCTGTACCACGGGGTGTCCGCCGAGGCTGGCGAGGAAGGCGGTGAAGACGGTGAAGAGGCCGCCGAGGAGCGTTCTGACGAGGCGCTCATGCCTTCTTGCCGTCTTTCAGGAAGCAGCATTTTTTGTATTTTTTTCCCGAGCCGCAGGGGCAAGGGTCGTTTCGTCCTATAACGTGTTCGGACTTGGCCTGCTCAACGGGCATGTCGGGAATGGGAACATCGTCGTCCGACACAACCGCCGCGTCGCGCAGCTTCTTTTCCTCCTGTTTTCGCTGATATCTCTTCGTGAATTTATCGAACACGCCCATCGACCAACCCTTTACGAAACCGGTTTCGACAGTATAGCTAATTGGCGGCGCCTATGCTAATTGCCGCGGCTGATTAGCTCGGAGCGAGATTCCGAAAAAGTCGCTTGACGAATGCCCCGACCCGAAGTATTAAGCCGCGCGTTGAGTCAGGAAATCATCGGAAGGAGCGCACGTATGTTCCAGTTATTGGAGATGCGGCCGTTGCACGCCCCCGAGGCGGAACCGGACGTTACGGTTCCCGCCGAATACGGGACGGACCTTCTGTTCGAGCTTGAAACCGATCAGGCGTCAGAGGAAACAACGGAGCATGCCGACTTCGACAGCGCCGGCGCGCTAGGCCTGGTGGCCGACGGGCGTCGCCGCGGCAGCCAGGAAGATGAGCCCGAGGACGAAGACTTCTTCGAGCTCGAGGACGAAGAGGACGAGGAAGAAGACGAAGAAGAATTCTTCGACGACGACTTTGAAGACGAAGACGAGGAGGACGAAGACCTCGAAGACTTCGAGGACGAAGACGAGGATTAGCGCGTCCGCTTCGATTCAGGTGCAAATCGGGCCGGCCGCGACTGCTGGGCGGTCGCGGCCGCTTAGTTGACCGTTACGAACTTAGCGCAGGATACGCCAATCACGCTGCCGTCGCGTGGCCGGGGAGGCCACGCGACGGCGGAACCGTATTGGGGCTGGAGGCATGCTACGGCTGCCAAGCGGGGGCCTTGCGCTCAGGGTGGGCGGCAGGGGCGCCGATAATGCGAGTATGCAGACTCACCCCGAAGATGCGGACCATTCGGGCTGCGAACCGACGCAGCCGGAAGAAGCAGCCACCTGCGAACGGCGTTCGGGCGAGCGGCGCTCAAAATTTGACCGGCGCCGCGGTCCGGGGCGCCGCCGCACGGACTACCGCCGGGCGGCTGAAGAAGGCTGCATGAATGAAGAGCAGTCCGACTTCATCCAAGCCATCGATGAATATAAGCGTGTCAATAACCGCCCGTTCCCAAGCTGGACCGAGATTCTGGAAGTCGTGCTCTACCTGGGTTACCGGCGGGTCGCTCCGGTGGGCGAGTTCGGGTTGACCAAGCCACGCCAGACGCCGTTGCCAACAAAGGCTCGGAAGGCCGGTCAGGAGCCAGAAGGGAATTAGGTCGCCGGCCGAGGAGTCGGGTGTCAGGGGGATGCCCCAATTTTTGGAATGCGAACGGTAGGCGAGGCTCCCGAGGGCATGCTCGCGCTTAGAGCTTGAGCATGGCACCCGGCTTGAGCCCAGCGCCCGGCGGCGGGGGCCTCTCGATCTCCGGATCCCTTGATCCCTCGATCCCTCGAATCCTGATCCCTCAACCCCCGAGATCCCTCAATCCGCCGGCCGTGCTACCTTGACACGCGCGGGCGTTCTGCGTACTGTCATCCAAATTGTGGCTTGATCCAGGGCCGTACACAGCCGGCATTTGCCGGCCGGGGTGGTTATCCGGCTTCCGCAGGAGTAGCAATGCTTCCGGTAACGAAGAAATCAAAGATGCGCAAACGCACTCGCCGTTCACACCACGCGTTGCGTCCGGTTCAGTTGGTGGCCTGCCGACAGTGTGGGCAGGCGCGACGACCGCACTTGGCCTGCCCGAATTGCGGATACGTCAACGCTCATACCTCCGTCGAGATCGAGAAAGAGGAGTCATAAATACCATGCGGATCGCGCTGGACGCCATGGGGGGCGACCACGCGCCGCGGGAGATCATCCGGGGCGCGATACGCGGGCTGGAGCGGCTGGGAGCGGACGACCAGCTCGTTCTGTTTGGCCTACGCGAGCCGCTGGAGCAGGAATGCCGGACCCTCGAGCTGAGCGACCCGCGCGTCGAGTTTGTCTACTGCACTGAGACGATCGGCATGCACGACACGCCGGTCGAGGCACTGCGCCAGAAGCGTGATTCTTCAATCGTGCGCATGGCGGTCGCCGCGGCCCACGGCGAGGTTGATGCGGTCATCTCGGCGGGCAACACCGGCGCTTTCGCAGCCGCTTGCCAGCTCAAACTGGGGCCCGTGGAGGGGGTCTCGCGGCCGGGCATTGCCGTGGTCATGCCCACGTTTTGCGGCCCGGTGCTGATCTGTGACGTCGGCGCGAACGTTGCGCCGAAGCCGCACCATCTGCACGAATACGCCCGCATGTGTACCTGCTATGCGCGTGAGTTGCTGCACATTCCGCAGCCGCGGGTCGGGTTGGTTTCCATCGGCGAAGAAGAGGTGAAGGGCAACCACTTGGTAAAAGAAGCCCGCACGCTGATCAAGCAGGATCCGCTGCTGAACTTCGTCGGCAACATGGAAGGCCGCGACATATTCAGCGGTCATGGCGACGTCTTCATTTGCGACGGATTCGTGGGCAACGTGGTGCTGAAGCTGACCGAGGGGCTGGCCGAAGGGCTGTTCCAAACGATCATTCACGAAATCGAGCAGGAAAGCGCCGAACTGGCCCGCAATTTCCAGCCCATCGTCGATCGCATCTGGCGGCGGCACGACTTCACCGAGTATGGCGGCGCTCCCTTGCTGGGCCTCAATGGCATCGCCATCATCTGCCACGGCCGCAGCGACCAGCGGGCCATCGCCAACGCCATCCGCGTGGCCCAGGAGCAGGTTAAGGTGGGGCTTCCCGCCATGATTGCGTCCCAGTTCGTACAGCCGCCGGCACAGGGTGCCAAATGAAAGTGAATTGGGAGGTGGAGGTTGCCGGCACGGGGTTCAGCGTTCCCGAGCGCATCGTCACGAACGCGGAATTCGCCAGCCGCATCGATACGAGCGACGAATGGATCGTTCAGCGGACGGGAATCCGCGAGCGCCGTTTCGCCGCGCCCGACGAAAGCACGCTGACGTTTGCCGTCGCCGCGGGGCGCACGGCCCTGGCGCAGGCCCAAATGAGCCCCACCGAGCTGGACTTGATCGTCTGCGGGACGATCACGCCGGACCACACGTTGCCTTCGACCGCCAGCCTTTTGCAGGCGCAGCTAGGCTGCCGCTGGATCCCGGCGTTCGACTTGGCCGCGGCTTGCAGCGGCATGGTCTGGTCCCTCATCGTAGGGGCGCAGTACATCGCGAGCGGCACGGCGCGCAACGTCCTGGTGGTTGGCGCGGAAACGCTCACGCGCATCACTGACCAGGAAGACCGCGGCACCGCCGTCCTCTTCGGCGACGGCGCCGGGGCGGTCATCCTCCGCCCGTCCACCGCGCCGCAGCGCCGCATCCTGGCCATGCGCCAGGGCGCCGACGGCACGCGGGCTATGCTCATCAACGTTCCGGCCGGCGGGGCCAAGTATCCGGCCAGCCCCCAGACCCTGGCGGAACGCATGCACTACATGCGCATGCGCGGCCGCGAGATATACAAGTTCGCGGTGACGCAGATGTGCGACATCATCCACGAGACCGCGGCGGATGCAGGCCTGCGCGTCGAGGATGTGGCGCTGATTATTCCGCATCAATCCAACCTGCGGATCATTGAATTGGCCTGCCACAAGGCCGGCGTGGCGCCAGAGCGCGTGCTGGTCAACATTGACCGTTACGGCAACACCTCGGCCGCCTCGGTCGGCATTGCCTTGCACGAAGCGCGAATGGCGGGACGTATCAAGCCGGGCGACGTGGTGATGCTGGTCGCATTCGGGGCCGGCCTGACGTGGGGTTCGATTCTGCTGAGGATGTAAGATGACGGCGAGCGCAGCCATCTTCCCCGGACAAGGGGCGCAAGAAGTAGGCATGGGCAAAGACGCGGCGGAGGTTTGCGCCGTCGCGGCCGACACTTTCGCCCAGGCCGACGAGATACTTGGGTTCGGGCTTTCGCAGCTTTGCTTCGAGGGGCCGGCGGAGCGTCTGAACGCGACCGACATTCAGCAGCCGGCGATTTTCACGACCAGTGTCGCGCTGTACCGAGCGGCCCTGGACCGCAAGAAGATTCGCCCGGACCAGTTCGCGGCGATGGGCGGGCTGAGCCTGGGCGAATACACGGCGCTGCACCTGGCTGGCAGCGTGCCGTTTGACGCCGCGCTGCGCCTGGTGCAGCGGCGCGGGCAGCTCATGCAGCAGGCGGCTCAGAGCAGCCCCGGCGGCATGGTTTCGATCATGGGGCTGACCGAGGAACAGGTACTGGCCGTTTGCGAGCGGGTGGCCGAGTCCGGCCGCGTCGGTCCGGCCAATTTCAACTGCCCCGGACAGATCGTGATCTCCGGCGACAAGGCGGCCTGCGCGGCCGCGGTCCGTGCGGCGGAGGAAACCGGCGGGCGCGCGATCCCGCTCGACGTGGCCGGGGCGTTCCATAGTGAGCTGATGCGGCCGGCGGCGGAGGAGTTGCGGGAGGCGCTGCGGGCGACGGAGTTCGTCGCGCCGCGGGTGCGCGTCATCTCTAACGTCAACGCCGATTATCACGCCGGTCCGGACGAAATTCGCGACTGGCTGTATCGCCAGGTGGTCAACCCGGTGCGCTGGCAGGAATGCGTGCAGCGGCTGATCGCGGACGGCTGCCAGGAATTCTGGGAGATCGGGCCGAAACGCGTGCTGGCGGGCTTGCTGCGCAAGATCGACCGAAGTGCGAAGGCGGTGAACGTTGGCAAAGCCGCCGACCTGGGCTAAATAGCGCTGTGCGATGTGCGGCGCGCGGGTCTCATCAAGCAATGCGGGTTTCCGCGGCCGGGTGTGACAGCGGTAGTGCAAACCTGCGGTTTGCATAGACAACACGGTAGTGCGAACCTCGGTTCGCATCTGTAAGGGCAGAGACTCGCAACAAGCTTTGGATTCGCAAGGCAGAGCCTTGCGCTACTGTCTGCTGGAGGTGGCAGGGTGTGCGTTGATCTGAAAGAGCAGGTGGCGATCGTAACCGGCAGCTCGCGCGGCATTGGGGAAGCGATATGCCTGGAGCTGGCGCGCGGGGGCGCGAGGGTGATCGCCGCATCGCGCAACGTGGATCGCATGCGCTCCTGGATCAGCGAGCACCCCGACCTGGCCGACTTGATCGCGCCCACCGCCCTGGACGTGACCGACCGGGCCGCGGTCGAAGGCGCGATTGAGGAAACGCTCGAACGCCACAACCGGCTGGACATTCTCGTCAACAACGCCGGCATCACCGCCGACGGCCTGGTCATGGGCATGAAGGACGAGCAGTTCGATAGCGTGCTGGACACCAATCTGCGGGCCGCATTCTGGACTATTCGAGCGGTCTGCCGGCCGATGATTCGCGCCCGCCGCGGCCGCATCATCAACATCGCCAGCGTGTCCGGCATAATGGGGAATGAAGGCCAGGCGAACTATGCCGCGGCGAAGGCGGGCCTGATCGGCTTGACCAAGTCGGTCGCGAAGGAGATCGCCAAACGCGGCGTGACGTGCAACGCGGTGGCGCCGGGGTTCATCGAAACGGACATGACCAATGTGCTGCCGGAAGAGTTGAAGGCCCGCGTGAAGCAGGTGGTCCCGATGCAGCGTTTTGGGCGTCCGGAAGAAGTGGCGGGCATGGTCGCCTTTCTAGCCGGCCCGGCGGCCAGTTACATCACGGGGCAGGTGTTCGTGGTCGACGGCGGGCTGCATACGTAGGTCAGAAAGCCCTCGCGCCGCATTGCTTGCAGCTCCCGCTTCGTGCAGTGGCACCACGCACACACGACGGATTGCTAACCAGGCCCGCACTGCTTGAAGCTGCGCTTTCAAGCAGTGGCTCACGCGAGAGATGCACATGCCCGAGTCGCCTCTGCTGCTAGGTATTGACGTCGGCACCACCGGCGCTAAGGCCATACTGGTCACTGCCGCCGGGGCCGTTCTGGCCGAAGCCAACAACGAATATCCGATGGTGACCCGGCGGCCGCTGTGGGCCGAACAGAATCCCCACGACTGGTGGAGCGCGACGGTTGCCAGCGTGCGCGAGGTGCTGCACCAGGCGGCGGCGCCCGCAGAAGCGGTAGCCGGGGTCGGCTTGACCGGGCAAATGCATGGGCTGGTGCTGCTCGACGAGCGCGGCGACGTGCTGCGCCCCTGCATCATATGGAACGACCAGCGGACCGGGCCGCAGTGCGCCGCGATTACCGGGCAAGTGGGCGAACAGCGGCTTCTGCAGCTAACCGGAAATCCCGTTCTGCCGGGCTTTACGGCGCCAAAGATCGTCTGGGTACGCGAGAATGAGCCGGAGGTCTACGGGCGGATCAAACGCCTGCTGCTGCCCAAGGATTACATCCGCTACCGGCTCACGGGCGAGTTCTTCAGCGACGTGTCGGACGCCTCGGGCACGGCCATGTTCGACGTCGGGCGGCGCTGTTGGTCTGAGGAGATGTTGGCCGCGTTGGATGTGCCGCGCGCCTGGTTGCCGGAGGTTACCGAATCGCCGGTGGCCAGCGCGGCCGTAAGCGCGGCCGCGGCTGGGGAAACGGGCCTCAAGGCGGGCACACCGGTCGTCGGCGGAGCGGGTGACCAAGCAGCGCAAGCGGTGGGGACGGGCGTCGCATCCGAGGGCATAGTTTCGGTGACGATAGGCACGTCGGGCGTCGTGTTCGCAGCACGCAACGCTTATCGCCCGGAGCCGCGCGGCCGATTGCATGCCTTCTGCCACGCCGCCCCGGGGCTGTGGCACCTGATGGGCGTAATGCTGGCGGCGGGCGGAAGCTTCCGGTGGTATCGCGACACGCTGGCGGAGGTGGAGCGCTCGCAGGCCGCGGCCAGCGGCGGCGATGCGTACGACATCCTGACCGCTGACGCGGCCCAGGCGCCGGCCGGCTGCGAGGGGCTGCTGTTCCTGCCGTACTTGTGCGGCGAGCGGACGCCGCACCCGGATCCGCACGCACGCGGGGCATTCGTGGGTCTGACGCTACGGCATACGAAGGCGCATCTGACGCGGGCCGTCATGGAGGGCGTCACCTTCGGCCTGCGCGATTCGTTGGAGCTGATGCGCGGGCTGGGCCTGGAAATTCGGCAAGTTCGCGCTTCCGGCGGCGGAGCCCGCAGCCCGGTATGGCGCCAGATGCTGGCTGACGCATTCAACACGGAAATCGTCACCGTGAACGTGACCCAGGGGGCCGCCTTCGGCGCGGCACTGCTGGCAGGTGTGGGGACTGGTCTGTACGCCGACGTGCCGAGCGTCTGTCAGGCCGTCGTCAAGATCAACGAGCGCTGCGCACCAGGACCGGATGCGGCTGTGTACGCACGGTACTACCCGCGCTATCAGGCGCTGTATCCGGCGCTGGCGCAGGAATTCGCGGCGCTCGCAGAAGCAGAACGGTAGCCACCGCTTCGACGCACGACTGCGAGCCGGGCTTAACCGGGGCGCACCATTTACCGCTTCGCAGTCTTCGGCGTCTTGCCCTGTAGATACTGATCGATCGAGCGGGCCGCTTTCTTGCCGTCGCCCATGGCCAGAATCACCGTCGCGGAGCCGCGGGTGATGTCGCCGCCGGCGTAAACGCCCGGCTTGCTGGTGGCGCCGCTTTCGTCCACCTCGATGTAGCCCCACTTGTTCGTCTTCAGGTCGGGCGTGGTCGAGGTCAGCAGCGGGTTAGCGCGCGTGCCGATGGCCGGAATCGCAACGTCGCACTCGATCACGAACTCGGAGCCCTTGACCGGCACAGGCCGGCGGCGGCCGGACTCGTCCGGCTCGCCCAGCTCCATCTGCTGGCACTCAACGCCGCGGATCCAGCCGTCCTCCGTACCGAGGTAGCGAACCGGGTTGGTCAAGAACTTGAAGATGATGCCTTCCTCTTCCGCGTGTTTGACCTCTTCGGCGCGCGCCGGCATTTCATTGCGGCTGCGGCGATAAACGAGGGTGGCCTCCTTAGCACCCAGGCGTTTGGCGGTGCGCACGGCGTCCATCGCGACGTTGCCGCCGCCGATGACGACCACGCGCTCGGCGCGGATGATCGGTGTGTCGAAGTCAGGGAAGTCGTAGGCCCGCATCAGGTTGGAACGGGTGAGGTATTCGTTCGCTGAATAGACGCCCTTGAGGTTCTCGCCGGGGATGTTCATGAAGATCGGCAGCCCGGCGCCGTTGGCGATGAACATGGCGTCGAACCCCTCTTCGGTCAGCAGCTCATCGATCGTAAACGTGCGCCCGATGACGACGTTGCAGATGATCTTGACGCCCATCTGCCGCAGGCGATCGACCTCGCCGTCGATGATCTTGTTCGGCAGGCGGAACTCAGGGATGCCATACGTCAGGACGCCGCCCGGCTGATGCAAAGCTTCAAAGACCGTGACATTGTGGCCTTTGCGGGCCAACTCGCCGGCGCAGGTCAGCCCGGCCGGTCCGGAGCCGACGACCGCCACGCGGAAACCGGTGGGCGACCCGATCAGTTGCTTCATATCCAGGTTTTCGCGGGCCCAGTCGGCGACGAAGCGCTCCAGGTGCCCCACGGCTACCGGTTCGCCCTTCTTGCCGCGGATGCAGACCTGCTCGCACTGCTCCTCCTGCGGGCAGACGCGGCCGGTGATGCCGGGCAGCGCGTTGGCGCTGAGGAGTAGCTCGGCGGCGCCGCGCAAGTCGCCGGCGGAGACTTTTTCGAGGAAGCCGGGAATATCGATGCCGACGGGACAACCGCTGACGCACTTGCGGTCTTTGCATTGCAGGCAGCGGTTAGCCTCGAGTTGGGCGAGGGCCACGGAAAAGCCCAGGTTAACCTCGCGGAAATCGCGATTGCGCTCCATGGGCTCGCGCTCCGGCATGTGCTGCCGGCTGATTGCCATACGCTCTTTGGCGGTCATCGACATGGGACTCAACCTCAAAATCGTGCCGAAATTAATGACCCGGCACGTGACTCTATAAACCGCAACGCGGTGTTAAGTTCTCAAGCATCCGGCCTACGGAGCGCCGACCGGCGCCGCCTCTCATTAGCATCAGCGGCTTGCCTTGGCCGCTTCATTGAGCCGGCACTGGTGGCCGGCGTGCTCTGCGCGCTCCAGCGAAATCTGTTCCTGCTTGCGATACGTGGTCAGACGGTCCGACAACTCGGCGAAGTTGACCAGGTGGCCGTCGAACTCCGGCCCGTCCACGCACGCGTACTTGGTCTTGTCGCCGACCGTCACCCGACAGCCGCCGCACATGCCGGTGCCGTCGATCATGATCGGGTTCAGCGAGACAATCGTCTTGATCTCGGCCGAGCGGGTCAGCTCGCAGACGGCCCGCATCATCGGCACCGGACCGGCCGCATACACGACGCCGATCGGCCGGCGCTTGTCGGCCATCAGCTCACGCAGCTTGTCGGCCACCGTGCCTTTGAAGCCGTAACTGCCGTCGTCGGTGGTCGCGTAGACCACGTTCGAGACTTTGCGCAGCTCATCTTCGAGCACGACCAGCTCTTTCGTCCGGCCGCCCGTAATAGATGATACGAAGCAGCCGACCGCCTGCAGGGCGCTGGCCAGCGGGTAAATAACCGCCGTGCCGACGCCGCCGCCGACCAGGACGGCGTGGTCGACGCGCATGATCTCGGTCGGGTGCCCGAGCGGCCCCATCACGTCGGCGATGGAGTCGCCGGCTTCCTTTTTGCAGAGCTCGCGCGTGGTCTTGCCGATTGCCTTGACGATCAATTCGATCGTGCCTTCGTTGCGGTCGGCGTTGGCCATCGTCAGGGGGATGCGTTCGCCGGTTTCGTGGAGGCGCAGGATGACAAACTGTCCCGGCTGGCGGTGCTTGGCCACCAGCGGGGCCCTGATGCGGAACCACTTGACGTCCGAGGCAAGCTGCTTGGCATCCAGAATCTTGAACATACGGGCTCCGTGGCGGGTGCCATGGGGACAGGTCAATCCCACTCCACCCGCCTTGATTTGCTGCAAGTGCCGTACCAAGGCGATCCTATCCGATGTCTGAAAACCGGCGTGCCTGAAAACACTGTCATGTCCGCCGGTGCGAAAATTTCCCCAGCCAGGCGCAAATATGACCGCGGACCGGCCCGCGCATTGGGGGCTCACCTCCAACCTGGACCTCGGATTTCCGAACGGTTACCTGATACGGGCCTATCCGGCTGCAAGGAGGGCGTCCGCCACCTCCTGCCAAAGCTGGGCGCGCGACGGGTCGGGCAGTCCG
>JAAYXS010000066.1 GCA_012515775.1 Phycisphaerae bacterium | reverse complement strand
TTACGATTCCCGATACGTCATTCCTGCGGCACAATTACTGCCACGCCCACGTGATGTCGGGCGCTTCCACCGACACCACTTCGACGTCAAACTGGGTGCCTGTTGCAGTCCCACCAGCAAAAATGGGCAGCGTTAACACCTCCCGCGCTTCACCGGCGTCGACGCGGACGCGGTACTCATAGGTCGGTTCCGTTGGAAAGCTGTCAGCCGTCCAGGGAGGCGGGCCGCAAAACCCTTCCACAATGTGCAGCCGGGCTAACCCACCGCCATCAGTGGATGCCGAATTGCCGGCAAAGAGCGCCGGGTCTGCGTCCGCAGTGAGGACTGGCTGGTACTGATAGTCTGGCACGGCTGCCTGGTAATACACCAAAGCATCTGCAACCACAGCGCCGCTGGTATGCGACGTTATTTTGATGACCACGTCCCACTTGGCATCGAAACAGTATTCAACGGGGCATCCGGGCAGCACAATCAGCCAGGACACGAGCATGGCCTGGCCCAGGAGGAGCTTTAACGTTTTGCCGCGATTCATCATCAAGTTAGCTCCCATTTCCACGGAGTCGTCATGCTCGTCCGCGGATTAGCCGCGCCGCGAGCTTCAGTTTCAGAATGGTCAGAAAATGGTCCGCGCGCCGCCCGCCAGCGGGGCCAGTACGACCTGGCGGTCGGGGTTCACCCAAGCCGCGTAGCCGCCAATGATGCACGTCTGCCCGGCCAGCCCGTCCGCACGGAACTCGGCCAGCTTCCGGTGCTGGCCCGCCTGGTCGTAACGATGCACGGCAATGCGCTCGACCCCGGTTCTCTCGTTGTACAGCCGCTCCTCGGTCACGAGCCATGAGTCGGTCGCCCCGGCCAGTTCGCCGGCCGTCGATTCAAGCCAGGTGCGCGTTGCGCCCGTCGCCGGGTCGTACGCCTTTACGGGGGCCGGGGCGGCCTCCGGCGGCTCGCTCCAGACGAGCTCGTTGGCGGTCAGAAACACTCGCACGCCGTAGCAATCGCGAATGTCGGAGGCGACCGTCAGCGATGCCTCGTTCCGCAGGTCGTAGAGGACGACGTTGGTGAGCCGGCCATCCGTGCCGGCGTAAGCCAGGTAGTCGCTTGTAAACGCCAGCGAATCTACATACAGGCCGGGCAATTCTATCTCGCGAACTGCCTCCAGGCCGGTCAGGTCGATTACGCGAATGGTCGACGCCGCGGTGTCAGTACGTGAGAGCGCCAGCGCGAGTCGCCCGCCGGCCAGCACCGTCAGCCTGGGCGGGAGCGTTTCGTTCGCGCCATCGGCCGAGTCTAATATGACGTTCTGAGTGCCATCGCTGAGATCGCACGCGACCACCTGGTACTCGGGAAATGCCAGATCCAGACCGGTGAAGCGGAAGTACACGAGGAAGCGTCCGTCGGTCTTCAGCCCGGTGGCCGCCCCGGCGGGAATCGACGGCTGCACGAGCTCGCGTTTGCCATTCTGGTACACATACAGGTTGCTCGGGCCCAGAAAGCTCGGGATAACCAGGTCGTTCGTCGGGCCGCGGAAGTTGATGCGAATGTCAATCAGGCTGGTGGCGTAATAAATGTGTTCATTGTCGCCGCCAGCCAGCACGGGGAAGGGGCGGGTTTTCAGCGGATCCTGGAACAAATCCTCCAGTCGCGACTGCAGTTCGCTGAACGGATCGCCCCACTCGGGCCCATCAAACGGTACGTCGATCGTGCACGCCCCAAGCACGAGCAAAAAGCCGGTAAGTCCCAACAACGCTCTTCGCCTAATGTCACTTGCCCTCATCTCACTTCCGCCTGATTTAAAGGAACGTCCGCGTGCCGGCCGCGTCGGTTCCCTGGTACTTGTGCCGCACGCCATCGGTAGCTGATTGTAATATCCGGCGTCGCATCGCTGTAGTCAATACTCGTCAACTGCCCAGTGGCGGCATTATGGCCGTAACCCGCCGTCGCGGCGCCAGGCGACGCTACTGGGACTCCTGCGTAGTTGGCACCCCATCCTCCGGCGTCGTCCAAGGTTCCAGAAGGCCGCGCGCCATTGACGTGGGCCAGTTAGTACTCAGCACTTGGGTCACCGTGGCCATGGGGAAATCGATCTTGAGCAGCTTGACTGTCCGGCGCGTGCTTCCCGCTTCTGGCGGGCCCAGGCAGCAGAGTTCATCGCCTGATTTCCAGGCAGGCGTCATCAGTATCTCTTTGGGGACGTTAAATGGTTGCATTACGCGCGCAGTGTAGCCCCTTGACAAATCCAATATGTCCACGATTCCCGACTCACCTGGCAGGCTCGCGAAGCGGCCATCGGGACTTAATTCGAAGGCGTAGGCGTAAGCCGGCACCTTTTCCTCCGAGTTGCGCGAAATCAGACGGGTCACAGTAGGGCTTCGCTGCGGATGGATTGCGAACATAAGCAGTTCTTCCGGCATGTCGCCGACGGTGGCCGGAAGATGAACGTCCATGGTGACGAAAA
The DNA here is from genome assembly GCA_012515775.1 of Phycisphaerae bacterium. Taxonomy (GTDB): domain Bacteria; phylum Planctomycetota; class Phycisphaerae; order UBA1845; family Fen-1342; genus JAAYXS01. The sequence goes on along the minus strand of JAAYXS010000066.1, from coordinate 1,774 downwards.
TAATTCGCCCATCTGCCGTGCATCTAACCTTGAAGTCTCTCTGGAATACTACACCGGCAAGGTCATATACATCGTGAAACTCCTGCAGCAACAGGCCGTCAGCGCCGCACACTTGGCGACGTGAGATCGTGCCCAGCACGAGTTGATCGTCTAAAGGCCAATTAGCCGTCCTGGCGAAGACGACATATTGACCGTCGGGAGACCAATCGGGGAATCTGCCAACGTAGTCGGCTACTTCCAGGGGTGGGGCAGAACTGCCGATGGGCATCACATATAATCGCGTGGGCAGTTCCTCGATGCGCCAGAGCTTGTGGTCCCCGTTGATCAGTCGTATGAATGCCACGTTCTTCCCGTCCGGTGACATGCGCGGTTCGAAGGATTCGTCCAACGAACGATCAAGGACCTGGCCCAAGGTCACGCCCTGGTCGCTCACCTGTGCACACTGCAAGTAACGGACTGCCCGTGTGAGCCGTTCAACGTCCCACGCTTCCTGTAATGGTGACGGTAAGGCCTGTGGCAGGTTGTCGCGAATGAAAACCATCGCCGCAGTTTGCTCACCTAGTGTGAGCCCTGAGCTGATGAAAGGACTGAAGTCCACCCAGTCACCGGTGTACGCTTGAGCCTCACAAGCCACGCGTCTAGCGGTCGACTCGACTAGCTCGCGACGATCTGGCGCCAACAGAGCGGCCGCTTCTGACCAGCACGTCACGGGCTCTCCTGCGCGGACGATTATTAAGCGCTGCGAGTCCGGAAACCATGCTGCATCCGAGACATCGGGAACAGGGACGGACACGTTCCCGTGCGGGTCACACATACGCAGACCGTCGCCACCAAGTATGGCCGCCCTGTTTCCATCGGGTGACCAGATCACACGTTTCCTGGGAAAGCAACCGGTTGAACCAACCGCCACGATCAAAGTGAGTCCAATTATGCAAGCTCTCATGTCGATTCTCCAAAGCGAGGCGCGCGCAGGGGGGATATCCATTTGACCTGCACACGTTCGGAAGGTTCGCTCTCGCGCCTTTCCTCGTATAGGCGTTTCAGGGACCAGAGGCCGGTACAGCCGTGCTTCGTTAGACGGGCTTGAGGTGGATTTGCCACCATTGCAGCGCTTGCCTGCGGTCTTTCGACGACTGTCCGAGCGGGTCGTGCGATCCATGCCCCTACGCCTATGCCCAGCAGCAGACAAGCCGCCATGCTGGCCACCAGGCGGACGAGGCGAATACGACGGGGGCCAAGGTACGCTTGCGCCAGGATGCTTCGCGGAAACGGCAGCGGGACCGGCTCAGCTCCGGACGCAGGCATGGCTTGTCGCGCCAAATCGGCCACAGCCATCAGGACACGCGCCGAAGCAGCCGCTGCCTTGTCGTGCTCCAGATACGCTTCCAGCAATTCACGGGTATCCGGGTCTAATGAGCCCAGCGCACGGTCGATCAGGAGTCGTTCGATAGCATCGCGGTTCATGACTCGTCCTCAGCCACCAAATCACGCCGCAGCCGGCGTATTGCTTCGTGCAGACGCGAGCGTACGGTGCTCAGCGGGAGCTGCAGAACCGCCGCAATTTCCGCGTAACTCAGCTCGCTCTGAAGGCGCATTGCGAGCACTTCGCGCAGCGGCAGCGGCAGGCGGTTGATCGCTGCTCGCATCGACTCGAGCCTCGGGTCGGCTTGGGCCCGTACATCCACAACCTCGCACGTCAACTCGAATGTCCGGCGGCGACGCCGTCGAAGCGCCGTCAGCGCAGCTTCCTGGCAATACCAAACAGCCAAGCCCG
>JAAYXS010000065.1 GCA_012515775.1 Phycisphaerae bacterium | reverse complement strand
TACGCTTCGCACCGACAGGTGAAGGTGTTTGAGCAGTTGCTGACAGCCGGCAGGCCGGCCGCGGTGCGGCGTGGAAGCGGGAGAGAGCTCGTGACCGCATGATTGAAAATCGAAACATCGTCTGCATTGCGAGCAGTTGGTTCGATCACCCAACCAGCAAGCACCATGTAATGCGCATTCTGGCCGAGCCGAACCGCGTGATCTGGGTCAATTACCACGCCTCGCGCCGCCCAAATTTGAGCATTCGCGATTTTCGGCTAGCGTTACGCCGTTTGCGGCGAAGTTGCGCGGGCCCGCAGCGTGTGCCGGCGGGGCTCACTGTTCTGTCGCCGCTGCTGCCGCCCTTTCCGCAGTCGCGGCTGGCGCGCGCCTATAACACGCGCGTGCTGGTGCGGCAGATCGGCGAGGCGCTGGCGGCACTACCCGCGGCGCGGCGGCAACTGTGGCTTTTCACACCGGATGTGCCAGAGTTGATTCGCCACTTCGAATTTGAGCGCGTAGTCTACTATTGTGTAGACGATTTTGCGGGGTTCAGCGGTTACGACCCGTCAGCCGTGGAAAAGCTGGAAGCCGCCACACTGGCGGCAAGCGACGTAGTTATTGCCACTTCGACGCGACTTTACCAAAGTCTGCGGGCGGTGCATTCGAATACGCATTTAATCCCGCACGGCGTCGACTTTGAGCATTTCGCACCGGCAGCCGAGCCGGGCCGGTTGGAAATACCGCCTGAAATGCGGCATGTAACCGGACCCGTGTTGGGGTATGTCGGGCTGATCAGCGATTATGTGGATTTGCACTTGCTGGCCCAGGCCGCGCGTGCCCGGCCGAAATGGTCGTTCGTGCTGGTTGGTAATGCGAATTGTCCGCTCGGAGCACTGAGCGCGTTGCCGAACGTGCACCTGCTTGGCGGCCGCCCGTATGCGGACTTGCCGCGTTATTGTGCGGCGTTCGACGTGGGCTTGATACCTTTTCGGATGAACCGGCTGGTCCGGGCAGTGAATCCGATTAAGTTGCACGAATACCTGGCGGCGGGCTTGCCGGTGGTTTCGGCCCCGCTCGAGGCGGTGCTCGAGTACGCCCCAGCGGTGTACCCGGCCCAGAACCTGGAGCAATTCCTGGCGGCCTGCGAGCTGGCGCTACGCGAAAACGACGAGGCGGCGCGACGCGCCCGGCAGAACCTGGTGCGCGCCGAGAGCTGGCACTGCCGGGTCGAGGAGATATCAGAGATCGTTTCGGCCGCTGCGGCACGACAAACTCGGGAAGACAGAGTGTCAGCTTTGCCGCTCGGGGTCGGACGATGATACTCGTGGGCGGACCTGAAGCTGCCGCGCGAACCGCATGTCATCACCTACCGCGCGTCAGGTCGTGGAATTGCCTCAGCATAGACGTCGAGGAGTACTTCCATTGCGAGGCCTTTGCGGGCACAGTGCGCCCGCAGCAGTGGCCACAATTCGAGCGCCGGGCGGAGCCGCGACTAGAGCTGATCGCAGACTTACTCGAACGTTACGAGTCTAGAGCTACGTTTTTTGTATTGGGTTGGTTGGCGCCGCACCTAACACGTTTACTGCGCGAATTGGCGGCGCGGGGGCACGAGATTGCCTGTCACGGCTACGGGCATCAGCACTTGGCCCGTATGACGCCGGCGGCTCTGGCCGAGGATTTGCGGCGCGCACAGGATGTCATTGGCAACTGCCTGGGCGTGTCGCCGCGCGGCTACCGGGCGCCGACATTCTCGGTTACCCAGCGGACGGCATGGGCGCTGGACGTGATTGCCGCAGCCGGCTTCGAGTACGACGCCAGCATTTTCCCGGTGCGCCACGATCGCTACGGCGTGCCCGGTGCCCCGCTGACGCCATTCCACGCGGTAGGTCCGAGCGGTACGCGAGTGCTCGAGTTTCCGCCGTTGACAATGCAATGCTGCGGTGTCCGCATTCCACTAGGCGGCGGCGGATACATGCGGCTGCTACCTGGCTGGGCACTGCGTGCGGCCCTGCGCAGCCGCATGGCGCGGGGCGGACCGGTAATGCTCTATCTACACCCGTGGGAGCTGGATTCCGATCAGCCCGAGTTGCCGGCCGGGCGACTGGGCCGCTGGAGACACCGGGTAAACTTGCAGACCACGGCCGCCAAGTTGGAAGCGCTGCTGAAGAGCTTCACTTTTGAGACGGCCGGCGACATTCTGCGTGATTATGTGAGCCGGCGGGGGGAATTGCAACAGTATTCCCTTGCGGCTCCCGCTTGAAGAGAAATCTCGTTACCGGGCGTCTTGCAGGAATAGGGAAGCCGATTTAGCTGCCAATCGTTTCGGGAAAGAGGAGCGCCATAATCATCGTTCGTGCGTTGAAAAGTGCGTGCGCGGTGATCGGCGGCACGAGAGAGCGCGTCCGCAGCCGCACGTACCCCAAGATGACGCCCATGGTACACAGCGGCAGAATATCCTGCGGTTGGCCGTGAATCGCCCCGAACAAGACGCCGGAGATAACCACGGAAAGCCAGGCGCGGCCAGTCAGGCGCCAGACGGCGCCCAGGACCAATCCGCGGAACAGGAGTTCCTCGCCCAGCGGGGCCACCACGATAGCGGCGATCGCCAGGACGGCCGGTCCCCACGGTTCCATCGTGCTTTCCTTGAGCGCGAGCAGCACCGGATGGACCGGCAGGGTTTGGGCCGGATGCAGCCACTGCCAAATGGCGGAACTCATCTGCAACTGCACCAGGGTGATCGGGGCAAGAATCAGCCCGGTCAGCAGCCCGATTCCGGCTTTCCGGATTATTCGGGGGACGGCTGCATCTCTTGGAAAAAGCGAATTCCGGGCAAGCATGAAAATGACCAGGAGGCTGACGAGCAGCTTGGCCAGCGTGTCGGCCGCCTGCATCAAGACCCAGGTCCGCGTGCCGGGCTGAGTGGCGGCCTGCAAATCCTGCCCTGCCAGAAACGCTGCTACTGCCAATTGCGAAACGATCGCATACGCCGCCAGCGCAATGGCGATGTGCAGCAACGTTGGGCCTTGGGGGCCAAGGGTGAGTCGCGCCGCAGGAAGGCTCGGGACTTCGGCACGCCCCGGTTCAGCGGATTGGTCAACCTCGGGTTGATGGCCTGCGCCAGGTTGCCCTGGAAACCCGGCCATTGGCGCAGGCGTGACGCGCCACAGAGCGGCGGCCCGCACGCCGGCCAGCGGGTTGCGCCACTCACCCCGGCGGATCAGCCAGAACACAAATCCGAGTGCGCAAAGTCCCCCGCAAATCATCACGCCCAGGTCAATCGCCTCGACCGCAGCCCGGGTGTCGAGAGCTGCCACCAGCATGACTGAAGCCGTTTTCGCGGCGCCGAACATCGCCGGGCATTCTGCCGCACAAACGGCGGCAAGTCGAGCGGTCTGCCGCGGTCGATCCGTCAAGGTCGGAGGCTTAATCGGTGAGGCATGCCCGCGCTTACAGCTTGGGCACCCGGCTTGGGTATGGCACCCGGCGGTCAAGGCTGGCAGGCTGGGTCGGTCCGGCATGCC
>JAAYXS010000488.1 GCA_012515775.1 Phycisphaerae bacterium | reverse complement strand
CGGGTGCCATGCCCAAGCCGCGTAGCGGCGCGGGCATGCCCTCGTTAACGGCTCCGCAGCGACTTGACGACGACAGTATCACCCGCGCCATCCAGGCCGCCCACTACCAACCCATATCCCTATGAGCGCCGCCCATTCCCCGCTTGTCCCGTCTCCGTCGCATACCCCTCCACCTGCCCGCGACGCTGCAACCAGCGCGCCACTAACCAACACAGCAGCGCCCAGGTCGCCCCCGCCGTCCAGCCCGCCAGCACGTCAGTCGGCCAGTGTACGCCGAGGTACACCCGGCTTGCGCCAACCGCAAATGTCAACAGCGCCGCCAGAATCAGCACGTACGCCTTCAGCGCCGGCCGCGACTGCACCCGCGCCAGCAGCGCCCCCAGCGTCAAATACGTCACGGCCGATACCATCGAATGCCCGCTCGGAAAGCTCGCGGTCGAGACATACTGCCCGTGCGGGAACAAATCCGGCCGTGGGCGGGCAAAGCCCAACTTCAGCGTCGCGCTCAGCAGCACTCCGCCTCCCACTGCAATGAGCACGAGCAGCGCCGCGTGCCGCTTGCTGTCCAGCAGTAGGTAGCCCGACACGGCCAGCGTCAATAACGTGAGAAAAGCGGTGCCGCCCAAGGCCGTGACGTCGCGCCCCATATCCTCCACCCACGCCGGCCCCAGCGGATCGGAGACGACCGCCCGATTGCGCAGCGCCAACAGCACGCGTTCATCGAACGACTCTGTTTCGCCCTCGGTGACGGCGTCGGCCAACACCACAAACGCCCAAACGCCAGCCGGCACGAGAATTAGGAGCACCAGAGTCGCGAGTTCGTGCCGCCCGAGCCACGACAGCGGCCCAGGTAGTCGCTTTTCTGTAGCGCGTGCATCGCGGGCGCCAGGCGCTGGCAAATCGAATACCTCCATTGTATAAGCGTCGTCGTGCGACAGATCGCACGTTGTTGTTGTTACGCATGATAAGAAGCCGCCGGCCAACGCGGCAATAAGGCAGACGCACCGGACATGCTGATAGCCGAAAGCTGATGCGCATCACATTGATCTCGTCAACCTCCGGCCTAGCATCCGGTGCTGGGCATCACTGATGTCTATCGCGGTAGTCGCCTACCTAAGCGCATGCACCCGGCAAGGAGGGCCTGGCATGGCCGCCCGAACGTCCCCCCGCGCCTTGTCGCTAGCCGCCTTGGTTAGCATGACCTTCCTGCTCGTGGGTTGCCCGCCTAATCCGACGCCCCGCGTTCCCCGCCCCGTCGCGAACGCCGGTCCGGACCAAACGGTGTCGGCTGGTGACGAGGTCACTCTCGACGGCAGCGCCAGCACACCTTCCAGGGGCGGCATGCTTACGTTCACCTGGCAGCAACTCGCCGGCACGCCGGTCGTGCTGGACAACCCGCACGAACCCATTGCCACCTTTTTGGCTCCCGATTCACAAACAATTCTGACGTTTCAGTTGATCGTGACTGAGTCGACCGGACGCTCGGCCGGCGATACGACGCAGGTGACCGTCGAAGCCCCTCCGCCCCCTATACCGGACGCGATACTGTATGTCGCCAACGTCGCGGGCGACAGCGTGACCGCTTACGGATTTGACGTTCCGGCCGAGCTCGACGGCGATGTCCCTCCGGCTGCGGAATTATTCGGCCCCACTAATACACTACTGAACGTTCCCACTGCCGTTGTTTTCGACAACATTGAAACCCTGCTAGTCTACAATGCGGGGACCCCATCGATCACCGGCTATCCCAACGCGCTGACTTTGCCCGCCATCAACGGCGACCGCCTCCCAAACCGTGTTATCCAGGGCACCGCAACCAACCTGGTCGGCTCGGCCGCGATGGCCTACGACGCGGCCAACGACGTGCTCTTCGTCGCGGACGCCGACACCGATGTCATAAACGTTTTTGCCAACGCCTCGCTTCCCTTCAGCGGGAACGTTGCCCCGACGCGCATCATCGACAGTCCAGACGTGGCTTTTCCGCGCGGCCTCAACCTTGGTGCAAATGGTGAACTTTACGTCGCCAACGGCCTGGACATCGACAGCGTGGCCGTGTTCGACAATGCCGCCACACTCGACGGCGACGTATTCGCTGCGCGCCTGATCCGCAGCCCCGCGTTCGAAGACGTATTTGACGCCTTTATCGATGTGAATAACACGCTCTACGTGGTCAACGGCGCCGGCGGCGGCAACCAAATCAACATTTTCGCCAACGCCCTGACGCTTGATGGCGAGTTCCTGCCCGACGCCATCGTTACCGTGATCGGCGCCGTGAATCTGTCCGCCATCATCGTCGACGCGGCTGGAAACGCGTACATCGCCGATCCCGACAACAACGCGATCTATGGCTACACCAAGCTCGTGATGCGCGACGGTCTCACGCTTCCCGACCGCACGCTCAAGGGCCCGGCCACCGGCCTGGCGGGCCCACTCCGCATGTTCCTCGTGGATTGGACGACCTGCGCAACGAACCAGCTATCCGCCCCCTCGATCCCTTGATCCCTGGATCCCTCGGCCTCTGGACTCCTGGTTCCCTTAATCCCTGCGCGATTAGAATCCCTGTCTGCGTGGGAGGTACCAGATGGCGCGTGGCGTAATCTTCGACATGGACGGCGTGCTGGTCGATTCGGGACCGCCGCACAAGGAAAGCTGGCGGGCCGTGGCCCGGCAGTATGGGATTGACCTGACGGACGAGGCATTTGAGCGGACGTTCGGCATGTCGAGCCGTGAGATCGTGCGCAAGATTTGGGGGCCGCACATCACTGACGAGGAGGTGCGCCGGATCGACGATGAGAAAGAGCGGATTTACCGCGACCTGATCCGCTACAACGTGCCGCTTTCGCCTGGAGCACGCGAAACAGTCGCGCGGCTGGCCCAGGCGGGTTACGTGCTGGCAGTGGGCACCTCGGGCCCGCCGGAGAATCTTAAGCTAGTGCTGGATGCCTCGCGCCTGGGGCCGTACTTCGCCGCT
>JAAYXS010000064.1 GCA_012515775.1 Phycisphaerae bacterium | reverse complement strand
TCAGTTTCAATAGGTTCTCGTCTGATTGCGCTCTAACCGGAGCTTTACGCGCCCGCTATGGTCGGAACCACTCCCGACACCGCTGGCAGGCTGGATAACTATCCAGCTCGCCGCGGGCATGTGCCTGACGCGCATTGGCAATTTCGGCAGATGCCCACAGCTCCGTTAGCGGTTTCGTCAGCCATTCGCCGATTGCGAGTTGGCCGCGGTAATCCTGGTGACACAGCGTGGCCGCGCCGTCGGCGAGCAGGACGAATGAATGGCTTAGCCGTCGGCAAGGTTCCCGGACGGGCGGATCGGCACGCAGCAGACTATCTTCCGGGAGCGCGCCGCAATAGTCGTTATAGCCCTCGATGACGGCCCAACCGGTGCGCTTGATCCAGTGGTCGTAGAACTCCTCCATTTCGGGCAAGGTCGCCGCGCAACGTGTCAAGCTGCAAACCACTATGGGCTCAGCACTTACGCGCTCGCGCCGCAGCCGCTCAATGCGCTCGATGTTCGCGATAACTCGCTCAAAGCAGTCCAAGTGGTGCACCCGCTGATACGTGTCGGCGGAGTTGGCATGTAATCGGACCTGCAGAATGTCGACTTTATGGGCGAATAGAGCTTCGAGGCAATCATCCGATAAGTTGACGAGCGGCGTGCGCACCGCCAGCCCGAGAACTCCCGCCCGTAACCGCTCACAGGCCTCTGCAAAGCGAGGATGGGAAAGGGGGTCGCCGTGGCCGCCCAGGACGACCAGTTGATCGTCATAGGCCGCCAGTTGATCTCCGAGGCGGCTCAAATCTGCAATATCGTACAACTCCCGACGCGGGACACCTGGGGGCCGCAGTGTGCTCTCCGGCAGGGGAGTCGCAGTTGTCAGTTCGACTTCGATTTCAGCCGGCAGCTTGCGAACGTGAGCCTGCTGCCGCTCCCGAATGAATGCGCACAGCGGTCCGGATTCGACCTGCTCGCCCAGTGTGGCAAAACCCTGGTCGAGGAGTTCCCTCGAAAGGCGCGTATCCGCGGTGAAGCGGGCCGTCGTCCGCGCAACCTCCGGGTCGACCTGGAAGCAGCTCGGCTGCGTGATCGGGTCGCCGCGCGGCATTTCCGGACGATATGAGAGCAGCAGACCCACCGGAATGTCCTGCACAAGCAAATGCGAAACTGCATCGCACGTCAGCACCAATCCAGCTAATCCCGGCGGCGCTTGCGAGAAGATCAGCCCGGCCTGATCGGCTTGCTCGCGCATCTGCGCTACCATTCCGCTCGCCAGCCGGGCATCCAAGGTGGGCTGATGACCGTTCAGACAGAGCACGGCGTCGCACTCGTAATATTTCAGCACACGCGCCACCGCCCCAGCCTCGACATACTCGTCAAACCACGTGCTCCCCAGCGGACTGCCGCGCCAAGCGTGCAGATTCCATTTGCGGGCGCAGCGCAGCAGAGCGCGCCGCCGGCGTAGGCCGTCGTCTAACGACAGAAGCTCGAACGCCCCCGCGTGGCCGGATTCATCCAGCGCTTTGCGGGCCGCCTCACGATCGCGTGGGCGCACAAAGAGGCAGCGCCCGTCCAGACCCATCACGCGCGCCGCACGATCCAGCGTGTGCCCCAAAACAGTGCGCGAACCAAGCCTGGTACTTAGCTGAGAAGGCCGGCC
>JAAYXS010000487.1 GCA_012515775.1 Phycisphaerae bacterium | reverse complement strand
TGTAATTACGGGACTTTTCGTAGGCTTTGAGCAGCAGCGCAATCGCCTCGCCTTCGCTTTCCTTGCTCTCACGCCGCGTCAGGATGTCGACCAAGGCATAAATCTTCTGCGGCACATCCGGATTTTCCGCCAGCGCCTTGCGGGCCGCAGCCACCAGGGCTTCGTACGATTCTTCGGCCTGCTTGACGCGTTCGCTATCGTGCAGAATCTTCTGCTGCTCGGCGTCGCGCAGCGAATCGCGGAAGCTTTCGGCCTCCTGGTACTTGCCCTTGACGATTGCCAGGCGGCCGGCCAGATCGCGCTGCTCGTTCCGCAGCCCCTCATCCGGCTCGCGGGCGAGCTGGAATTCCAGCGATGTTACCGCGTGTTCCAGCAGCCAGACCGCGATGGGGGCCTGGTTTCGCGCATCGGCCTGCTCGGCCGCTGCAATAACCACGTCGCGGAAGGACTTGAAGCGGTTTTTGTTCGGCTTCTTGTCTTTGCGAAGCGAGTCAAGGACCAGCGGCGTAACCCATCGCACGGTTTCGAGCATTCCCGCTTTGAACGCGTTCTTGAGCAAGCTATCTACGTAGCCGCCGTTGCCGGGGTCTTTTGCCAGCAGGTACTCGGCATTGAGCATCGCCTGCCGCGCGTTCTTGCCGATCAGCGGCTTCTTCAGAGTTTCTAAGACGCCCGCCTTGGCGCCGCCGGCCTGCTGCCGCTGAATGGCCAGCGAGCGCAGGGGCATGTGCCCTTCCTCAACCGCCTCGGGCCAGAAACCCAAACCGGTAATGAAGCACTCGATGGCGTAGTCGTATTCCCGGCGCTCACGGCAGTCTGCGGCCTTGCTGAACCAGGCGCGCGCCTTAGCCATGTCGACTTCGGAGAATTCGTTCTGAGCCGCGCTCTTGTCGTCTCCCGCCATCGTTTCCTACCCGTCCCGCCAGCCGATCCAACGAGCCGCCATTCTACCGGGAATCGAGTAGTATAGCGTGAATCCGGGCATGCGGGAAGGCCGGAGGAGGGCTATGTTCCCGCGGGAACTTACCAGTAGCCGGACGGCTTGGGGACGGTTCATGGCGGGTTTCGGTCGAGGCGCTGCCGCGGAGGAATATGTTACGAGGATAAGGGCGGAGATTGACCGGCCGTCGCCGGGCGAGTAGGCAGGCCGGCCGGGGCCTACGTCCCACCCGGGCCATGCGTGTCGGCGGCGCCGCGCGTAGACGGTTGCAACTCGGGTAACGTGACCCGGAATTCGGTGCCGCCGTCGGGCGGCTGGACCAATACCAGCCGGCCGTGCATTTCGCGCGCGATCTTGCGAGCCACTGCGAGTCCCAAGCCGGTACCGCCGTGACCTTTGGTGGAGTGAAAGGGGGTAAAGATTGTGGAGCGATGTTCGGGCGCGATTCCGGGCCCATTATCGGCGACCGAAATGACGACCTCGCGGCGCTCGGCGTCGAAAGCGGTACGCACGTTGATCACGCCTTTACCCGGCGGCACCGCATCGATGGCGTTGGTTAGCAGGTTGAGCACGACCTGGTGAATCCCCTCGTGGTCCACCGGGATGGGTGGCAGGTTTTCGTCGAGGTCGGCCAGCAGAATCGCGTGTGCATCGTCGGCCTGCTTCTGCACCAGGGCGATAACCTCTTCGACGATGCGATTGATCTGGTACATTTCGAGGAACGGCTCGCGCTGCTTGCTGAAGGCGAGCATGTTCATCACCAGGTGGTAGGTCTTCTCCAGATTGTGCTCGACGATCTGCCAGCCTTGAGCGGCCCGCGCTAGATCCTGCTTGTCGAGCCCGGCCTGCAACACGTCGGCCCCGCTCCGCATGCCCTGCAAAATGTTCTTGATGTAGTGGGAGAGATAGGCGACGGTCTCACCCGCCGCCGCCAGGCGTTCCTGCTGCAAGTGCGATTGAACCAGGCGGGCGTTGTCGATCGCCAGCCCGGCCTGGTAGCCGATCGCCGTGATCAGCTTCAGCTCGTTTTCATTGTACGTGTGCTGGCTGACCGGACACTCCAGGTGAATCACGCCCAACACTTGGTCGCGGGCCACGATCGGCGCACAGACGATCGAACCCATCCCGTCGTTGGCCGTGCTCCGCCCGCCGCCAAACCGCTTATCAGCTAGCACGTTCGATGAGAGCACGCCCTCGCGCGAATTCATCACGTGCTCAATGATCGCACGCGAGGCCACCAGCTTCTGGTCCGGATCGGCCGGTGTCTGGCGGTCCCGGAAGCGGACCACCTGCGGCGTGGGCTCGCCGCCGTCGCGGTTCCGCAGGAAGATTACCCCGCGCTCCACGTCCACCTGGTCGAAAATGATGTCCATCACGCGCGTCAGCAGGCGGTCCGGCGGCAACAGACTGCCGATGACGTCTGACAGCTCGCGCAGCACATTCCAGGCTTTGACCGCGTAAGCCGTTTCCGGCGCGGCCATCACGATGCTGTCTTCGTTGGAAGGTGCGATGGCGACGATGCTGGCGTCGACTGAGGCGCTTCCGGCGTCGAGCCTCACCATGTCGCGGGGAATGCTGGCGCCGGAGAGCTGAGCAGCGCGGTCGTCACCTGTGTAGACCAGCAGGGTGCTGCCCACCCGAATCTGATCACCGCGCTTGATCTTGACCGGCTGCAGCAGGCGCATGCCGTTCACGTAGGTGCCGTTGGCACTGTTCAGGTCCATCAGCACCCAATCGCCGTTTAGACGCCGCATTTCGGCGTGCTTGCGGCTGACGGTCTGATCGCCCAAAGGAATGCTGCCGGCGCCGCGCCCGATGGAGATCACGTCGTCATCGGCGTTGAGCGTTTTGCCCTTATCAGGACCTTGTAAAACAATCAGCGTGGCCAATGCACACCACCAGGATGGCCGTCAAACCTGCGAGGCGGCGGTCGTCGCACGGCGCTTAAGCGCCCGGACCGCCAGCGCCTGGAGGCCTTTGGATGTGCTATGCATATCGTATTCCACTTCCTGCCCTTGGCGCAAGACTTTGAATCCGTCGCAAACCAGCGCGCTGTAGTGCACGAACACATCTTGTCCCCCCGGACCCATAATAAAACCGTAGCCTTTCCTGCCGTCAAACCACTTCACGACACCGGTCGCCATGGCCGACCTCCGTTTGCCGCGCAGATGTGTCTCTTGCGGGGACGGCCAAATGGAACGTGCCGCTCCCGCGAGCTCACCGCGGGGGAGGACCGGGCAATTATTTATACGCACCCGCCAAACGCCGGTTTCGACGAATTGAGTTGACCGGCGTCGCGGGGGACGGCTAGGGCCTGCGTTTGTCGCGGCGTGGGCCGACAGCCGCGGGCTCCTCACCATTTTCCTCACGCAGCGCGGCGCGCCGCGAGAGTTTGACACGGCCTTGATCGTCGATCGCGATCACCTTTACTTTTACATGATCTCCAATCTGCACCACGTCTGCAACAGATTTCACGTAAGAATCTGCCAATTCGCTGATGTGGCACAATCCATCCTGGCCGTCCTGGATTTCGATGAACGCTCCGAAGTCCTTGATGCTGGTGACCCGCCCCTCGTAAATCCGACCGACTTGGATGTCTTCCGTGATCCGCTCCACCGCCTCCTGGGCTTTCAATGCCTTGGCAGCGTCGGTGCAGGAGATGAAAACGGTCCCGTCGTCTTCGATGTCGATCTGGGCGCCGGTGGCGGCCTGGATAGCTTTGATGGATTTGCCGCCCGGTCCGATCAATTTTCCGATCTTCTCGGGGTTGATCTTGATGGTGATCAGGCGCGGAGCATTGGGGCTGACCTCCGGGCGCGGTTCAGCGATAGCCTTATCCATCTGCTCGAGGATGTGAAGCCGGCATTTCCGGGCGAGTTCAAGGGCCTCAACCATGATATTGTGCTTCAAGCCCTGGGTCTTTATGTCTAACTGTATGCCGGTAATGCCTTTACGCGTCCCCGCCACCTTGAAATCCATGTCGCCGAAGTGGTCCTCCTCGCCAATGATGTCGGCCAGCAGCACGTGTTTCTTCTCGCCCTCAACCAGGCCGACCGAGATCCCGGCAACGGCGGAGCTTATGGGAACTCCGGCGTCCATCAGACTGAGCGATCCGCCACAGACGGTCGCCATGGAGCTTGACCCATTTGACTCCAAAATGTCGCTGACGATGCGAATGGTGTAGGGGAAGGCGTCCGGCGAGGGCAAGACCGCCTCGAGGGAGCGCTCTGCTAATGCACCGTGGCCGATTTCGCGCCGTCCAGGTCCCATAATTTTGCGAACCTCGCCCACCGAGAACGGCGGGAAATTGTAGTGCAGCAGGAACTTCTTGCTGTATTCCTCCACCAGGTCGTCCACGATCTGCTCGTCCCGCGACGTCCCCAGCGTGCACGTGACCACGGCTTGCGTTTCGCCGCGGCTGAACAACGCCGAGCCGTGCACGCGCGGCAGCCAGCCCACTTCCGCACTGATGGGACGAATCTCTGTCAGCTTACGTCCATCGGGGCGGACGTGGTCTTTCAGAATGCGCTGGCGTACGTACTCCTCTTCAATGGAGGAAATGACGGCCTTCACTTCATCCGGCGTGTGTTCCGGATTCTCCACTCCTTCGGGGCACAGCTCCTCTATCACGCGGTCATAAATCGCTTTGACCGCTTCGTTTCGCTCCAGCTTGCCCGGGATAGACTTGGCGGCCTTCAGGTCGTCCAGCACGCGGCGCCGGATATCCTCGACGAAAGCGGCGTCGGTCTCAGGCTTTTCCCACGTAACCGGCTTACGTGCCTGCCGCTGGAGCTCTTCGATCATCTCGCAGATCGGCACGATGCCGTTCTCGTGGCCGAACTTGACCGCCTCAGCCACCTCTTCCTCCGACAGCTCGCGGCAACCGACCTCGATCATGTTGACCGCCTCGCGATGCCCCGCCAGCACCATGTCCAGGTCGGAGTACTCTAACTGGGCGCGCGAGGGGTTAATCACGAACTTGCGGTCGATCCGGCCCACGCGAACCGCGGCCACCGGGCCGTTAAACGGCACGCCCGAAATCGAAACGGCGGCCGACGCCGCGACCATGCCGATGACGTCCGGGTCGTTCTCGGCGTCGGCCGAGAGCACCATAACCTGGACCTGTACCTCGTTTCGGAAACCTTCCGGGAACAGCGGCCGCATGGGGCGATCGATCATGCGGCTGGTTAGAACCTCTTTGGTCGTGGGGCGCCCCTCGCGTTTGAAGAAGCCGCCGGGAAACTTGCCGGCGGCGGACATTTTCTCACGGTAGTCGACCGAGAGGGGGAAGAAATCGATTCCCGGGCGCGGGTCGGCCGTCACGCAGGTCCCGAGCACGACCGTATCCCCGTAGCGGGCCAGAGTGGCGCCGTGCGCCTGCTTGGCAAGTTTCCCCGTTTCAATCGACAACGTGTTAGCACCGATTTGTCTTTCAACCTTTACCATCATCACCTACACACCTTAACAACCGTCTTTCGCCTCTACCGTCCAACAACACGATTTGATCAAGCCGAAATGACAGACTGAGCCCCCATCGCTTGGCGCGCGCAGCGTAAATGAACCGCCGCTGCGGGACCGGTAACCCTTTGTTGTGGGACCGGTTTGCACCCGGCCGGCCTGGCATTTGTGGGCCAGGCAAAAACCGCGGGATTTACTTACGCAATCCGAGCTTGGCAATTGTGCCTAGGTAGCGCTCGCGATCAGTGCGAGCCAGGAATTTAAGCAGCGCCGAGCGTTTGCCGACCATCTTGAGCAAACCGCGCCGCGAGGAGTGATCCTTCTTGTGGAGCTTCAGATGCTCGGTCAACTGAGCGATGCGCGACGTGAGCAGCGCGACCTGCACCTCAGCCGACCCGGTATCCGTCTCGTGGCGCCGATGTTCTTTGCTGATCTCTGCTTTCTTGTCAGCCGTCAATGGCATGGCCCTTACCTTTACGCTAGGGCAGGCTCCAGCCGGACCTTCGGGCCCAGGGCAGCCGGAACCGCCTGTTATTCCCAGTACTATATGTCAGTTGGGCGGAAGCTGCAAC
>JAAYXS010000486.1 GCA_012515775.1 Phycisphaerae bacterium | reverse complement strand
TATTTCGCCCACGGCCTCATAGCCGAATTCAAAGAGATCGGAGAAGAAATACGGCATGTGGGTATATTGTTCCCGCGCCCCGGCCATGTTGCGGCCGGCCGTGCGTCCCTGGCTCAGCGCATTGTCCCAGTGCTCAACCCGTGTGCGCCGCTGCAAGGCCTCATACCAAAAGCGTGCATTGTCGCCTGCCGCATAAATGTCAGGATGTGAGGTTTGCAGCCGCTCATTGACCTCGATGCCGTTAGTTATCTGAAGGTGTGCCTGCCTGGCCAGCCCTACCTCCGGGTCGATGCCGATCCCGACGATCACCAAATCACAGCGCAGTTCGCGCCCGGCACGGGTGCGCAGCAGGAAGCCTGAATTGTCTCGTGCGATGGCTACCAGTGTATCATCGTACCAGATTTCGACGCCGCGCTGCCGGTACTTATCACTAAGCGCCCGGCCGAGTGATTCGGGGAACACGCGCTGGCAAAGATATTGGCCGGGGAAAATCATGGTGACCGCCAGGCCAATGTGGCAGAGCGCTGCGGCCAGTTCGGAGCCGATGAAGCCGCCGCCCACGACGGACGCCGACTGGGCCTGCGCGGCCAGCCGGTGAATCCTGAGGTAATCGTCCATGCCGCGGTAATAACAGATATCCGGCAATTCGCCGCCGGGAATAGTCAGACGCCGCGGCGTGCCGCCGGTTGCCAACAGCAACTTGTCGAAACGATAGACATGACCGCGCTCGTCTATGATGCGTTTCTGACCCGCATCCAGCGCCACCACGCGCGTGGCCTGCACTAGCTCGATGCCGCGATTGAGGTACCAGGGCCGGTCGTGCAGGATAACGTCGCGCAACTGCTTCCTTCCAAACCACAATGACTTCGAAAGGGGCGGCCGGTCGTACGGCAAGTGGTTTTCCGCCCCGATCAGCAAGAGCGGGCCATTGGGATCGCTTTCGCGGATAGCATCCAAGGCCGAAGCCCCGGCCAGGCCGCCGCCCACAACTATGTACTTATAGCTACGTTCCAACATGTTTGTTCCTTCCAAGCTGAGCGCTGTTCCACAGTTGACATAGGGGGCAACGCTGCGGCCGTAACCTATTTCCGCGCCGATCCGCGCACTGCGGCGCTACGCGCCCCGCGGGCCGGTCGCGCACGCAAATGCGCTTCCAAGTACTCTTTAAGCGCGACCGCATTGTTGTGTTCAGTGTCATGCGAACTGTACATGAGCGTCACGCCGCGCCGCCGGGCGGCCTCGGCCAATGGTCGCCAGGCGTCCGGGTTGCGATCCAGCTCAGCGAAGTACCGTCGCCGGAACTCGGCCCACTTGGCCGGATCGTGGCTGAACCAGCGGCGTAATTCGGTACTGGGCGCCACTTCACGCAACCAGCCGTCCAAGCGCAGTGCTTCCTTGCGAACGCCGCGCGGCCAAAGGCGCTCGACAAGGTAGTGCGCGCCGCCGTTGCCCTGTTTTTCGTAAACTCGTTGGGTACGGATCATGGATACTATGCTCCGGGATACCTATATGCTGCAGTATGCTCCAGCAGTGGTCCTGTCCGGCCCGTCATGCCGTCCGCTGTCCCACTCCGCAGGCCGCCAGGAACTCGGCTCGCAGTGCGCGGTTGCGCTCATATTCACCCCGCCAGACCGTCGTGCGTGTATGTGGAGCCACAGCGCGGACGCCGCGCATCTGGATGCACATATGACGCGCGGTTACGTAAACAGCGACGGCATGCGGTTGCAGGATTTCCACCATCGTATCCGCAATTTGCCGGCCAATGCGCTCCTGGACCGCAAAACGGCGCGTGTACAAACGCACCAGGCGGACGAGCTTCGAAAGCCCAAATATGTGTTCGTGCGGGATATACCCGATGTATACTCGACCATAGAACGGGAACGCATGGTGCTCGCAAAGCGAGGCGAAGGGGATCGGCCCTTCGATTATCTGGCTCAGCCTGGCAGTCAGATCCGCCGCGGCACTCGGTGTCAAAGACCCGGACGAGTTTTGGATCGCCTTCATAGCCCTCAGTGGCGTCGAGCAGCGCCTGGAGGAAGCGGCGCGGCGTGTCGGCCGTGGGCGGAAGTTCCAGATTCAGACCGCAAGCAGCCAGGATTTCCGCAATGTAACCCTCAAAAGTTCGCGCCTGCTCCTCTGATAGGCGGCGGCTCGTAGCGGCCGCCCCAGGCGGAAAATCTTCAGTGCTAAGTTTGGACCGGACGGTGGACATCAGAACGTTCGCACGGCTGATCGGTTGTGCATCGTGGCATTCACTCGCGATAATAGCGCTCCGCAGGCTAGCGGACGAGCGCTGTCCGGAACGCCTATGAGATGACCGGAAACTCAACATGAGTGAGGACCGTCCGTGGATCGCATACGCATTCGCGACCTGAGCGTGCGCTGCATCATCGGCGTGGAAGATGCGGAGCGCCGCCAGAAGCAGGACGTAATTATCAATCTTGTCATCTACACGGATTTGCAGCGGCCGGGGCGCAGCGATGATTTCGCCGACGCCCTGGACTACAGCGCCTTGAAAAAGAAGGTCGTGGCCGTGGTGGAGAACTCACACCGGCGGCTCCTGGAGGCGCTCGCCGAGGACATCGCGCGGCTGTGCCTGGAATACCCGGCCGTGCAGGCGGTGCGAGTGTCGGTTGACAAGCCGGGGGCATTGCGCTTTGCGCGCAGCGTGGCGGTCGACATTAAGCGCCGGCGTGGTGAATGATGGCGCGGGCCTTCATCGGCGTGGGTTCAAACATTGACTCCGAGCGGAACGTGTTGCTCGGCATACAGCGGCTCGCGCAGCATGTCAGAGTCGCAGGCGTGTCGACTGTCTATCGCACCGCCCCCATCGGACGGCCGGAGCAGGCTGACTATTACAACTGCGTTGTAGCGGTGGAGACGGCATTGCCGCCGCTGGAATTGAGCCGGTTGCTTCACGAGATTGAGCGCGAGCTCGGGCGACTGCGCACCGATGATCG
>JAAYXS010000485.1 GCA_012515775.1 Phycisphaerae bacterium | reverse complement strand
GCCGCGCCTCGTGAGTACCTGAACATGGGCATGCCCGCGCTTACAGCTTGGGCATGGCACCCGAGCATGGCACCCGAGCCCCCCGCCCGCTTTTTGTGTTTAACGGATCCGCGCCCTTACCCCCCCCTTCCGCCCGGCCCGGCGTCCGCTCGCGCGTTGACTAGCGATACCTGCTTGCATATATTTTCTAGGATGATCGAGCGGGCCGCGCGGCGCGCTCTTGGTGGTCCTTGCGAGGCATGCCAGTATGACCGGATTTCAGCAGGAACTCATGACGGCCCAGGAAGCCGCCCGCTGGTTTCGCCGCTCGCCCTCCTGGCTGCGGCTGCAACGCGACTTGCTGCGGCTGGCTACGCCGGGCGGGCAGCCGTTGTTTCACGTCGACGTTTGTCGCAGCTACGTCCTGGGCCGCCTGTGCGGCTTGCAAGGGGCCCTGCTGCGCCAGGCACAGGTCCGGGCGCTGGCGGCCGCCTGCGGCTTGCAGCAATGGGCGCAATTAAAAGAACTGGAGCGGGCCGTGGCGGACGGGCCGCTGCCGGACGTCAGCGAGCCGAACAAAAGTGATTAGCTGATAGAGTGATAAAGGGGCGCGCTGGACGGGCTTTCGTTCTGGCGAGCCGAATTCTTCAGTTCGCTGCGGCCGCAGCTTGCAGAGCTTCTTGCAGGTCGAGGGTTTGCTCGTAGATGGCCCGGCCGATCACGATACCGGCCAGGTTTAGAGCCGTTAAGCGGCGCACGTCGTCCAAGTCAGTCACACCGCCGGAAGCGACCACCGGAATCCGCGATTCGGCCGCCAGTAGGCGAATGGCCTCCAGATTCGGCCCCAACAGCAGCCCGTCGCGTCCGATGTCAGTGTAGACAATCGTGGCCAGCGGCCAATCCGCGGCTTGGCGGGCTACCTCAATCGCCGTCCGCGCCGTATCACGCGTCCAGCCGCGCACCGCCAGCTTACCCAGGCGTGCGTCCAGCCCCAGGGCGATACGGCCGGAGAACTCGGGCGTGTGCACGATCGTTCTGAACCACTCCCAATCTTCGAGGGCGCGCGTGCCGATGATCACGCGCGCCGCGCCGGCTTGCAGTGCGGCCCGGATCGTGGCCTCGTCGCGCACCCCACCGCCGAACTCAACGCGCGCCCCGGTCTCAAGGATGATGCGTCGTAGCGTGTCCAGGTTGGCCACGTGGCCGGACCGGGCCCCATCCAAGTCAATAACGTGCAACCATGCCGCGCCGGCCTCGCGGAAACGGCCGGCGATGGCCAGCGGATCGCTCTCATACTCGATCACACGGTCATACCGGCCCTGTACCAGGCGGACACACTTGCCCTCGAGCAAATCTATCGCGGGCAGAATTTCCATCCCGCACCTCGTACTCTCACGGGCGCCAGCCCGCCCCCTCAGGACCGACAAGAAACGCTTCGCCCGCGCCCGCTTGGGCCATGACCAATGATCCGACGGCCGGCAACGAGGCCGACCGCCGGTCCTAAATCTCAGGATCGCGCCGCGCCTGGCCGGCGCGGATCAGCACACGCCTGCTAACCGCGCTCTTCGGCAGCCGACTGAATGCCGGTTTGCGGCGGCGGGACTCGCACGGCGATGATCTGCACGCGCCGGTTCAGTTGCTTGTTCGCCGCGGTCGTGTTGGGGACCTTCGGAGCCCATTCACCCTGGCCGGCCGCGACCATGCGCGTCGGGTCGATGCCCATTTTCTGGAGCTGGCGAAAGACGGCGGCGCCGCGCTCGACGCTCAGCTCAAGGTTGTCTGCCCACTTCGAGTGTTTGATCGGGTCACTGTCGGTATGCCCGACGATCCAGACTTGCCGGTCGGGCCAGTTCTGCTTGAGCTCGTTCAACACGCTCTGCAGCTCAGCGAGACCTTGCGGCTTGACGTTCGCCTTACCCGAATCAAACAAAATGTTCTCGGCGATGTCGGTCCAGGCAATGCCCTCGAATTCATGCCAGCGCCCCGTTGCCTGCGGGGCAACCGGCTGCCGCTGGAGCTGCGCCAGCGCCGCCCGGGCCTGGTCGCGCTCGGCCAGCGCCTGTGCCAGCCGCGAGCGCAAGTCGGCATTCTCGGCGCGCAGCCGGCTGTTCTGTTCCTGCAGCGCCTGGATTTGCTGGTCCTTCGCCCCCGGCCCGCAACCTACCATCAACAATACGGTTAGCAACCCACCAATCAGGACGACGCTTCGCGCCACTCTCATCTCAGTGCTCTCCTTTCACACCATGCCGGGCCACCATGCCCAACTCCAACGGGTGAGCCGCGCCACTGCACCCATGAGCCGCAGAATATGACCAGCCGGGCCAGGATGCAAGCAGCCGGCAATAGCACCTGCGTTACCCGCGTACCGCCATCCATTTATCGTCGCCGCGCACACCGCCGGCACACCCGCACCTCAGCCGCTGTTGACGGACTCCAGCATTAGCCGTACGCTTTAGTCGCGGCTGCGCGCCTACAGGGAGAGGGACGTGGTCGCAAGAATACGGTCGACATACGAGAGGTCCGAATATGCACGGCGTCCGCCGCACGGCAACTGGTGATGCGGACAAGCTGGACGACGATAGTATTCGGACCTCGGTGATGCAGGATGCCAAGACCATGCTGAGCCGCACCGTTGCCTTCGTGCTATTGGGGCTGAGTTGCGCAAGTGCCTTTGCACAAACGGATTACATATCGGACGACGCCCTGTACGAAGTCGGTCTGGCAAAGTCCTGGCAGCTCCAGCTCGGCCTCGACTGCGGGCAGTGCCTGGCCGACGCCTTCCTGGTCGATGACCAGCTCTATTTTCCGACCAACGACGGGTACGTGTTCGCCATAGATGCAATCACCGGGGCCACCCGTTGGATGCGGCAGATCACCGCCGAAGGATACCGGGTCTCGCGGCCGGCTCAGGCCGGTGAGCGGACGATTTTCGCCACGCCGAGCACGGTGACCCAGGTGAACAAGATCACGGGCGAGGGCATCTCGCAGATGGCGTTGCGGTTTCCGGCCGGGAGCGGCCCGGTCAGCGACGGCGAGCGCTTCTTCCTGGGAGGGGTGAATCGGCGGCTGTACGCCTTTGACGTGCTCGACCCCGTGCATACTTGGCGCGTCACCGCGAACGGCGCCATTACCGCCACGCCCCTGGTCTACAAGCGGCCCGGCACCAACGCAATGAACGTTTTCTTTGCGAGCATTGACGGGACGGTTTATTCCGCCACGGCCTACAACAAGACTCTTTGCTGGGTGGCCCGCACCTACGGCCCGCTCGATTCAGATTTGGCGGTGAATGACCTGGGCGTGTATGTGCCCTGCCTGGATCAGTCGTTATACCTGTTTGACCTGCCGTTCGGCGAGTTGAAGTGGCGCGTGCGTCTGTCTTCCCCGCTCCGCGAGCCGCCGGTGCTGACGGGCGGGGCCGCCTACCAGTACAGCGCCGACGACGGGTTGGTGGCCATAGATACCGTCAGCATCGCGGTGGACGAGCGGATCAAGTGGCGGCTGCCGAACGGGCGGATGCTGTTGACCACCGACGAGCAGCGTGTCTTCGTGCTGTCGACCGAGGGCAACATCCTGACCGTTGACGTTCACACCGGTGAAGTGTTGCACGGGATTGCTACGCCCGGGCTGACCCTGGGAGTGCCGAATCCCGGGCGGGCCACGATCTTTGTCGCCTCTCCCGACGGGCGCGTCTTCTGCGCCCGGCTGCGCGGCACGCCCTTGGTGCGGCGCGAGGACCTGCGGGAGGCTCTGACCACAGTCCCGCCCGAGGCCAAGACCCCCACCGCCGAGGCAGCCCCTCCACCACCGAACGTGGCCGGCGCGCCGCAACCACCGCCCACAGAGCCGCCCATCGGCGGGCGATCGAAAGTCTCACGCGGCTACGGCCGGCCATAGCGTGCAGCCGGGGCGGCCGGGCCCCGCCTACGGCTTGCGGACGCGCAGCTTCACAGCGAAAATCGCATTGACAACTGAGGTCGGGCTGCCCGTTCGGCAGCCCGTTTGTTCTTTCGAGGTAACCGATGAGCGGCACACCAACCACGCAGCCCCAAATCCGGCGAGCGTTGATCAGCGTTTACGATAAGACGGGCATCGTCGATTTCGCCCGCGTCCTGCACGACGAGTTTGGCGTCGAGATCATCTCGACCGGCGGCACCGCGACCACGCTGCAACAGGCCGGCATTCCGGTCACTCTGGTTGAGCAGATCACCGGCTTCCCCGAAATGCTCGACGGCCGCGTGAAGACGCTGCACCCCAGAATCCACGCGGCGATTCTGGCCGATCGCGACAACCCCGAGCACATGCGCCAACTGAAGGAACAGGGCATCGAGCCGATCGACATGGTGGTCGTGAACCTCTACCCGTTCGAGAAGACCATCGCCGACCCGAACTGCACGTTCGAGCAGGCGATTGAGATGATCGATATCGGCGGGCCCTGCCTGCTGCGGGCGGCGGCGAAGAACCACAAACATGTGTGGCCCGTACCATCTGTCAGCTATGAGAAAGTACTCGACCTTCTGCGCAGCTATGATTGCGACAAGGCGTCGCATTTAAGGGCGAGCCTCGCGTACTGGGTTTTTGACTGCACGCGAAAGTACGATTCGGCCATCGCATCGTACTTGGATGACCAAGCCACTCGCCGGTATGGTCTCAAGCACGCAGAACCGCTCGCGCAGGAAACATGGTTCATCGGCTACAAGCTCAGTGATTTTCGCTATGGCGAAAACCCGCACCAGCGCGGCGCCGGCTATCGTATAGGGCTGCAGCCGACCGATTTCGAACCTTTGGACGTGAGTTCCCGCGAGCAACTGTCCTACAACAACATGGCAGATGCGGCGGCCGCTTCGGACCTTTGTGCTGAGCTGACGCGGGCAATGCCTGGCATGAAGGCCTGCTGCTTTATCAAGCACACCAACGCCTGTGGCGTTGCCGCCGGGCCGGATGCGATCGAGGCATACCGTAAGGCCTATTTGGGCGATCCGAACGCGGCCATGGGGGGAATTCTTGCGGTCAATTTTGAGGTTGATGCCGCCTTCGCCGAAACCGTGATGCAGACCTACGCCCAATGGGGCAAGGCGGCCGGCGCGGGCGGGTTCTTTGTAGAGGTCTGGCTGGCGCCGGCCTTCGCTGAAGATGCGGTACAGATCATTCGGACACGCAAAGAATGGGGCAAGCGTGTGCGGTTGCTGGTCGGAAATGTGGCGAACCCGCCCGATACGGACGCGATGGAGTTCAAGCGCATTGCCGGCGGCATGCTGATGCAGACGCGTGACCTGGTTGGGCTCAATGAGCAGCAGTGGAAAGTCGTCACCACCCGCCAGCCCACTGATAGCCAGTTGGCGGATCTGCGGCTCGCGTGGCTCATTTGCAAGCACACCAAGAGTAATGCCATAACCGTCTGCCGTGACGGCATGTTGCTTGGCAATGGCGCCGGTCAGATGAGCCGCGTCATGAGTTGCCGCATTGCCACGTGGTTGGCGAAGGAAAATGGTCACGCCGAGGCGCTCAAAGGCGCCGTGGCAGCGTCAGATGCGTTCTTCCCGTTCCGCGACGGGCCGGACATTCTCATCGATTCCGGAGTGACTGCCTTGATTCAGCCCGGCGGAAGCAAGAATGATCAGCAGGTCATTGACGCCTGCAATGAGCGCAATGTGGCGATGATTTTCACCGGGACGCGGCACTTCAAACACTGATGGCACACCGCCCACCGCTTACCGCCGGTGGTACTTGTACCACGCGGCGCAGGTGCCCTCGCTGCTGACCATGCACGGCCCTACCGGGTGCAGCGGCGTGCAGGCTGTGCCAAACAGGGCGCAGTCCGCGGGCTCGGTCTTGCCCTGGATGACTTCGCCGCAGCGGCACGCGGGATGGTCCTCGTCTTCGCCGAGTGTCAGGCCGAAACGCTCGACCGCGTCGAACCGGCGATATGGCGGCGCGAGCCCCTGCCCGCTCTGCGGAATCACGCCGATCGCGCGCCACGCCGTGTCCTCCGGCACGAACACGCGCTCGAACAGCCCCAGCGCCGTGGCGTTGCCCTGCTCCGAGACCACTGCCGCGTACACGTTTTCCACTTCCGCCCGGCCTTCGGCAACCTGCCGCACCAGGTTGATCAATCCCCGCAGAATCTGCTCCGGCTCGAAGCCGGCGATCACGCACGGCCGGCGGTGCTGCGCGACGATCGGCTGGTACGCTCGCGCGCCGATGATCACGCTTACGTGCCCGGGACAGAGAAAGCCGTCCAGCGGCACGTCGCCGGAAGACAGCAACGCCAGCATCGCCGGAATCACCAGCTTATGGCACATCAAAACGCTGAAGTTCTCGAGCCCCTCGCGCTCGGCCTCCAGTACGGCAATCGCGGTCGCTGGGGCCGTGGTTTCGAAGCCCACGCCCAGAAACACGACTTGGCGGGCAGGATTGTCGCGCGCCAGTTGCAGCGCCGTCTTTGTGGAGTTCACCACGCGCACGTCCGCCCCGCCAGCCCGCAGCCGCTCCAGGCTGCCGCGCCGCCCCGGCACACGGATCATGTCGCCATAGGTCGCGATGGT
>JAAYXS010000484.1 GCA_012515775.1 Phycisphaerae bacterium | reverse complement strand
CGGTGATCGACTTCCGGGGGCGCCGGGTGGGAGTGATGATCTGCGAAGACATGTGGTCGACGCAGCAATTGCTGGCGCGCCCGCTGTACGACATTGATCCGCCTTGCGAGCTGGCGGCCGCCGGCGCTGACCTGCTGATAAATATTTCGGCCTCGCCGTATTACCTGGGCAAGCACGAATCGCGCCTCGAGCTGATGGCCGGGCACGCGCGGCGGTACGGGACTCCGCTGCTGTTCTGCAACCAGGTGGGCGGAAACGACGAACTGCTGTTCGACGGCCTGAGCAGCGTCGTGGACGCGACGGGGCGGTTGGTGGCGCAGGCCAAGGCGTTCGAAGAAGACTTGCTGCTGATTGACCTGGACGACCTCGACTCCGCGCGGCTGGAAGCGATGCCGACCGGCGTCGCAAACTTGCACGCCGCGCTGGTTATGGGGCTGCGCGACTACATGCGGAAGTGCCGTTTCACCGGCGTCGTGATCGGACTTTCAGGCGGCTTGGACTCGGCCGTCGTGGCCTGCCTGGCGGCCGAGGCGGCCGGACCGCCCAACGTGCTGGGCGTGGCGATGCCCAGCCGGTACAGCAGCGAGCACAGCGTCGCCGATGCCAAGGCCCTCGCGGAGAATCTGGGAATCGCTTTCTCCATCATTCCGATTGAGCCGCTGCACGCCGCCTTCGAGCGTGAGCTGCGGCCGCACTTCGCCGGACGGCCGCCGGACGTGACGGAGGAAAACATCCAGGCCCGCATACGCGGCGTAAGCTTGATGGCGCTCTCCAATAAATTTGGCCGGCTACTGCTGACTACCGGTAACAAGAGCGAGCTGGCGGTCGGCTACTGCACTCTATATGGGGACATGTGCGGCGGGCTGGCGCTGATCAGCGACGTACCGAAGACGATGGTGTACGAGCTGGCGCACGAGATCAACCGTTACGCCGGCCGCGAGGTTATCCCGCGGAGCACACTCACCAAGCCGCCCTCGGCCGAATTGCGGCCCAACCAGACAGACCAGGATTCGCTGCCGCCGTACGAGGTGCTGGATGAAATCCTGACGCGCTATGAGGAGCGGCTGGAAAGCATAGAGCAGATCGTGGCAGCGGGCTTCGATTCGGCCATGGTCACGGAGGTGGTCCGCAAAATACATTTGAACGAGTACAAGCGTCAGCAGGCCGCGCCGGGGCTCAAGGTCACCTCGCGGGCTTTTGGGTTCGGGCGGCGGATGCCGATTGCCGCGCGGCTGGCATTCTGATGCTTCGCGCGTTCGGTTTCGTGAAAGAATCCGTTCGGTCAGGCCCGGCTTAGTCGTATACTGGAGCGGCGCTGGGTAACCTGCGGGTGGTCGCCCGAGGTAGTGAAAGGAGCAAACGATGCGCTGGCTGCAATTCTTTGCCATCGTACTGGCGGGTATGGGCATGGGCGCACGGGCCGGCCAGACGGTGGTATGCCAAACCCGGTCCTGCGGCGGCGCCGGGCCGCGGGCGTACGCGTACGTTGTGGAAGCCGCGATGGAACCGATATTTGAATTCGCGGTCAGCACTAATGACCTCGAGCCGGGTAACTATACAAATGTTCTGGTCCCGCCGGGCTGGCAGTTCGCGGTTGAGGCGGTCGGCATGGACCACTCCTGCGGCGGGTATGTACCGGATGGCGGGTTCTCGCTGGGCACGTGCGCTACACTGAGCCTGGGACGCGTGCGGTGGTGGACAAACGATCCGATGGCCGCCGTCGAGAGCTTCACATTCGGCTTCGATCACGACTGGCTGGCGGAAGACGCGGGCTGGGTGGTACACGACGAAGAGGGGGCAGGTTCCGTCACAGCGTGGCTATCGCCGGTCGGAATGGGCACGGGCCCGGTACACGCACCGGGCGGGTCGCCGCCAAACTTTCGGCTCGGGCCGGAGGAATTCGTGGCTTTGGGGGATGGCACCGAGATAACGGTACCGGGGTATTCGGTGCCGTCGTACGTGCGATGGGATGGCGACGACCTGCCGGACCTGGTGGTCGGCGAAGGCGGCGATACGCCGGGCAAGGTGCGTGTGTACCTGAACACGGGTACGCGTGGGCAGCCGGCGTTCGATACGTTCTTCTATGCACAATCGGAAGGCGCCGATCTGTCGGTGGCGGCTTCAGGTTGCCAGGGAGCGTTTCCGCGCGTGGTCTACTGGGACGGAGATGACCGGAAAGATT
>JAAYXS010000483.1 GCA_012515775.1 Phycisphaerae bacterium | reverse complement strand
TGTACGGCCGAGTTGGCAACGGAGGTTTGAACGACCAGCCGTGGTTCCCAGTTGCCGTCTCGCCTCCCGAGGGCCTTAGCGTCACTGTCGATATGCGCCAGTTCCCGGTGAAGTTCGAGCACGGCTCGGTCGTCCGGCTCGGCGTAGCGAGCGCTGGCGAGTGTTCGAACGTGAGCGAACTTGTCGAAGTAGTGTTGCCGGTAACCACTGCGGGCGGTGGGGAATAGCGGCAAAGGCGCTAACAAGCGTTCAAAACAGCTTATTTGCGCATCAGCCCTTTCATACAGTGCTACTATAAGTATGTCGCTTTAGGCGAATTAGGCCGGTCATCTGGTCGATCTCGCCTGAGGTCGGCGCCGGCGCGGAAGGACAGACGTGCCCGGCCAAGGTTATCGGCCGTGCGACAGTGTGGCGGAAAGGAGACCCAGTGCGAAATCTCAGTGTCTGGCGGCGTTGGACGCTGGTGGCGGTGTTCGTTTGCATCCCCGTCCTGACTGGGGCCGCTGCGCCGCAAGTTGTGGACGTGCGGGTCCAGGAGAATTCGCCCGAGCGGATCACGGTGAGCTATAGCCTCGGGGACTACGAACTGCGCAACCTGACGATTGACGGCCAGGACTGGAGCGTGCCGCGCCTGCCGGGCGAGGCGGTGGTGCTCGAAAAGGGGGCGCCGAGCCTGCCCAAGGTGTGTCGTAGCGTGATTATTCCCGACGACGCCGCAATGAGCGTAGCCGTGGTTGCGGCGGACTACTACGACGTCGCGTGCGAAATCGCGCCGTCCAAGGGCAGCCTAAAACGCGATGTGAACCCGGCGTCGGTGCCTTACGAGTTCGGCCCGGCTTACAGCCAGAACCAATTCTTCCCGGGCGAAGTGGTTAAGCTTGGGCGACCCTACCTGTTGCGTGAACACCGGGGTGTTTGCATCGAGCTGTACCCGTTTCAATACAATCCGGGCAGCGGCATTCTGCGCGTCTATACAAACGTGACTGTAGAGCTGACGCCGGCCGGTCCGGGCAAAGTCAACGTGAAGCATGCCGGCCGGGACTTCAAGAAGCCGACGCGTGCGTTCGACGCGATTCATTCGACGCATTTCCTGAATTTCGGTCCGCGGCTGCGCTATGCGCCGTTGGACGAGCAGGGCGATTTGCTGATTATCTGTCACGACGCCTGGATCCCCTACGTACAGCCGCTGGTAACGCACAAGAACCGTATTGGCATAAATACCACAGTTGTGGGCGTGTCGAGCATTGGCCTCAATCCGGACGCCATCAAGAGCTACATACAGAACGTGTACGACACCAGCGATCTGGCCTTTGTGCTGCTCGTCGGCGACGCGGCCCAGGTCCCGACGCCGACCGCGTACGCCGGGTCGTCCGACGCCACTTACGCCAAGCTGGCCGGTGACGACAACTATCCGGACATCGTGGTAGGCCGCTTCTCGGCCGAGAACGCCGCAGATGTGCAAACGCAGGTGCTGCGGACCATCGAATACGAAACGATGCCGGCGACGCGACAGCCGTGGTTCAAGCGCGGCGTAGGTATTGCATCCTCGCAAGGCGACAAGGACGGCGATGAGGGCCAGGCCGATTTCGTTCACATGGCCGAGATTCGCGACTGGCTGCTGGCCTATGACTACACCGAAGTGGATGAAATCTACGATCCCGGTGCGTCCGCAGGCGCGGTTACGGCGGCGTTGAACGCCGGCCGCGGCATCATCAATTATTGCGGGCACGGCAGTCGCAACGCCTGGACGACTACCCGCTTTTCCAGCACGCATGTCGCCGAGCTAACCAATTACAACCAGCTTCCGTTCATCTTCAGCGTGGCCTGCTTGAACGGCCAGTTCGCCGGCGGCACGTGTTTTGCGGAGACCTGGCTGCGGGCGACGCGCGACGGCGAGCCCATCGGTGCCGTGGCGGCCTACATGTCGTCCATCAACCAAGACTGGGCGCCGCCCATGGAGGCCCAGGACGAGTTCAACCTGCTATTGACGCGCGAAGATTACTTCAGCTTCGGCGCGCTTTGCTACGCCGGTTCGTGCGCGATGATGGACAGTTACGGCTCGACGCCCGGCTCGTATGGCGTGGTGAACTTCGATACCTGGATTTTCTTCGGGGACCCGTCGTTGCGCGTTTTCGGCTACGCCGAGCCGCGGTACCCCGTCGGCGATCTGAATTGCGACGGCGCGGTGAACGTATTCGACATTGATCCGTTCGTGCTGGCTTTGACCGATCCGGCGGGCTACGCCGCGGCCTACGCTGAGTGCGACATCAACAACGCCGACATCAACTGCGATGGCGCGGTCAACGTCTTCGATATTGATCCGTTCGTGGCGGTCCTGACCGGCGGCGGCTGATTGGCCGTGCGGCCCGACCGGCCCGGCGGGCGAGCCCTGCGCCTTTATCAGCGGCGCGGGGATAAGGGTGATAAAGTGATAGGGTGATAAGGGCGCGGGTCGTCCGGGGGCATGGCCGGCTCATGCGGCCGCGTCG
>JAAYXS010000482.1 GCA_012515775.1 Phycisphaerae bacterium | reverse complement strand
TCCGCACGACTTTTTATCAGACCGCTTGAGCACCTGGGGTAGCACCGCGCGCCGCCTCTGTCCCCCTCTCCTGTTCACCTTTCACCTCTCTCCTGGTCTCGCGCAGCGCGTTATCGACACTTTGCCAAAACCG
Organism: Phycisphaerae bacterium; assembly: GCA_012515775.1. Classification (GTDB taxonomy): domain Bacteria; phylum Planctomycetota; class Phycisphaerae; order UBA1845; family Fen-1342; genus JAAYXS01. Next base: position 1,784 of record JAAYXS010000482.1, on the reverse strand, counting down.
AGCGCGCATACCTTGGCAACCTGGCAAACTGGTCATCCCGCCAAGGTACGGCCCCTTTTTTCAACCTCACGCGATCCCGCGAGAAAACGCCATTTTTGTATGACCTCAAACTCGCACCTCGCGCCCGTACCCGTACGTTCCGCGCCTGGCAAACCAGCCCGCCGCACCGCACCCCAGGCCGCTCGCCCGCAGCCTCGCCCGTCCCACCCTTTTCGGCTCTATAATGAAGCAGTTCGGGCGCTCGGCCGGTGTTCCTCGCGCCCGCTGAACGCGCCGCCGGTTAATGCCCGCGAAGCGTGCTCTTCGGAGATTGCTCTTCAGAGACTTGCTCGTCCGAGGTTTGTTTTTCAAAGGTTTTGCTCTTCAAACTTTTGCTCTTCAGAGAAAGGGTCGCCGATGGATCTTTCCACCACTTACATGGGCCTGAAGCTGAAAAACCCGCTCGTCGCCGGGGCCGGCCCGCTTACGGCCGACATCGACTTCATTCGCCGGCTGGAGGACTCCGGCGCCGCGGCCGTCGTGCTGCACTCGCTGTTTGAGGAGCAGATCAAGGGCGAGGCCGAGGAACTCGAGCAGAACCTGACTCAGGGCACCGAGCTGTACGCCGAGCACCTCTCCTTCTTCCCCAGCGTCGGCGAATACCGGCTGGGCCCGGAGGAGTACCTGGACCACATCCGCAAGGCGAAAAAGGCCGTGGACATCCCGGTAATCGCCAGCCTGAACGGCGCGACCGTCGGCGGCTGGACCGACTACGCCAAGCAAATTGAGGCGGCCGGCGCCGATGCGCTGGAATTGAACGTCTATTTCGTGGCGGCCAACCCGAGCCTTTCGGGGCGCGCGGTTGAAGCCCTGTATGAGGACATCCTCAAAGCCGTGAAAAAGGCGGTCCACATCCCGGTGGCCATGAAGCTGAGCCCGTTCTTCAGCAGCATGGCCGCGACCGCGGTGCACCTGGACGCCGCGGGTGCCGACGGCCTGGTGCTATTCAACCGCTTCTATCAGCCGGACATCGACCTGGAGAAGCTCGAAGTAGTGCCCGACCTGGTGCTCAGCTCACCGTGGGAGCTGCGTCTGCCGCTGCGCTGGATCGCGATTATGTACGGTCACGTGGAAGCGAGCCTGGCGGCGACCAGCGGCATTGCCAGCGGGCAGGACGTGCTGAAGGCCGTGATGGCGGGGGCCGACGTGGCGCAGGTCGTGTCGGTGCTGCTGGTGCGCGGCGTAGGCGAGCTGGCGGTCATGCTGGAGAGCATGCAGTCCTGGATGCGCGAGCATGAATACGAGTCGATCGCGCAAATGAAGGGCAGCATGAGCCAGAAAGCGTGCCCCGAGCCCGCCGCCTTCGAGCGCGCCAATTACATGAAAACGCTGCATAGCTATCGCTAAGGCGGCAAAACCCTGCATAGCTATGGATGAGGCCGCAAAACGCTGCGTAACTATCGCTGAGGCCGCGAAACCTTGCATAGCTACTCTGCTAGCTATCGCTGAGGCGGTCACACTGAGGCGGCCACTCTCAGTCACTCTGCGGCCGTCATGAAATTGGGTTGAGTCGCCCCCGCGATTCCACTCACCGCCCCGCCACGTGCGCTACCTGGGCCACCATCCCGACCAGCTCGTTGGCCTGCACCGGCTTGGTTACGTGGCCGTTGAAACCTGCCTCCAGTGAACGGTCGCGGTCTTCGGGCCGGGCGTAGGCGGTCAGCGCCAGGGCCGGCATTCTTCCGCCGCGCTCCGCCGGCAGGGCGCGCACCTGTCGAATTACGCTATATCCGTCCTCGCCCGGC
>JAAYXS010000481.1 GCA_012515775.1 Phycisphaerae bacterium | reverse complement strand
CCATTTGGTGGGAGCGCAAGGTCGCCGGCCGCATTCAAAGCCGCCTGGGCCCGATGCGCGTCGGCGGCTGGCACGGCTGGGCGCAATCCATCGCGGATGGCCTGAAGCTGGTTCAGAAGGAAGATATTTGCCTGGAAGGGGCGGATCGCAGACTGTTCTTCCTGGCGCCCTACATCGTCTTCGTCCCGGCCTTGACGATTTTTCTGGCATTGCCGTTCAGCGCCGCCTGGGTCGGGCGCGATCTGGATGTCGGGCTGATCCTCATCTTTGCCATGCTGGGCGTCGGAGTGGTCGGCGTGCTGCTGGGCGGATGGGCCTCGAACGACAAGTGGAGCATGTTCGGCGCGATGCGCGAAGCTTGCCAGATGATCTCTTACGAGATCCCGCTAGGCTTCTCGCTGCTCGTGCCCCTCATGATCGCCGGCACGATCCGCCTGACCACCATCGGCGACCTGCAGGCCGGCGGCTTCTGGACCTGGCTGGCTTTCTCCAACCCCTTTGCCTTCGTGGCCGCGGTGATTTTCTTCATCGCCACCCTGGCGAGCTGCAAGCGCGCCCCGTTCGACCTGCCCGAGGCAGAAAGCGAATTGGTGGCCGGCTACATGACCGAATACAGCGGCTTCCGCTGGGCGTTGTTTATGTTCGCCGAGTACGCGGAAATGTTCGCGGTCGGGGCGCTGGGCGCGATCCTGTTCTTCGGCGCCTGGCACTCGCCGCTGCCGGCCTCCTGGGGCGCGGAACTGGCACACGGGGCGATCTGGCAGCAAGCCCTGCACGGCCTCCTGTTCAGCGGGCCGCTCTGGCTTATCGCCAAGGGCTTCTTCTTCGTCTTCGTCCAGATTTGGCTGCGCTGGACGCTGCCGCGCATCCGCATCGATCAGGTGATGTACACCTGCATCCAGGTATTGTTGCCCCTGGCACTGGTGATTCTGCTGGGCAACACGTTCTGGGGCCTATGGGTGCGAAACGGCAGCGGCTTGGCAATCGGCGCCAATGTCGTTCTCAGCGCGCTCGGCGTCATTCTGATGGCCGGCTTCGTCTGGTTTGTCGCATACGGATTCCTGAACCGCCGGGCCCTGGTCGGCACGCTGGCGGTCGATCATTTGCCGGGAGCATAGGATGACCGCTTCGGGCTGGGAAACTTTGGCCTTCTACCTGGTGGCGGCGCTGGTGGCCGGCTCGGCGCTGGGCTGCGTCATCGCGACCAACATCGTCCGCATGGCCTCCTGCCTGCTGGGCACGCTGGGCGGCGTGGCGTTGCTGTACTTCCTGCTGGCGGCAAACTTCCTGGGCGTGATTCAGCTCGTGGTTTACGCGGGCGGCACGCTCATCGTGATCGTCTTCGGCGTCATGCTGACCAGCCGGGCGTACGGCATCAAGCTGCGGCCAAAACGCATCGAAGCCGTGGCCGGGCTGGTTGTCTGTGCGGCGTTGCTGGCGGGGTTGGTGGGAATCCTGGCGACGACGCAATGGCATGCCGCCGATAGCCCGGCCCTGGCCTCCGGACAAGCAAGCGACGACGTCGCCGCTTTCGGCAAGCAGCTCCTCGGCCCGTACCTGGTGCCGTTTGAACTGGTCAGTGTGCTGCTGCTGGCGGTGATGATCGGTGCGGCGTACCTCGCCCAGCCGGCCAGGCGGGAAGCGGAGTAAAAAACAGAATGCAAGGTGCGAAATTCAAAATGCAGGGTCGCGAAGCTTCATTCCGCAGTTTGCATTTTGAATTCAAGCTGAGCACACGGAGCTTAGACCTACGATGCTAACGGTCAGCCTGACCCACTACCTCGTCCTGGCCGCCTTCCTCTTATGCTGCGGCCTGTACGTGATGACCACTAAGAGGAACGCGGTCGGAATCCTGATCGGGGCCGAACTGGTGCTGAACGCCGCCGGGTTGAACATGGTGGCGTTCTCGCGCTACGGCATCGGCGGGATTGACGGGCAGATTGGGACGTTGTTCGTGATCGTGCTGGCGGCGGCCGAGGCGGCCATCGCGATCGCAATATTAGTGAACTATTACCGGGTGCTGGCGACGATCGACGTCGACCAGGCCGACGCGTTGAAAGGATAGTTGTCAGTTGTCAGTTCTTGGTTGTCCGTTGCGCCGGAGGTCCATTCGCGGGGCAAGCGTCCAGGCGCGCGAACTGACACCTGACCGCTGAAACCGAGAGCGCCAATGTCGAACATCGAACTACTGCTTGTGGCCGGCGTCCTGATTCCGCTGGGCGGCTTTGTGCTGCTGGCGCTATTCGGCAGCCGGCTGGGCAAGCCGCTGGCGGGCTGGGTGGCGGTCGCGGCAATCGCGACGAGCTGCTGCCTCAGTACGGCGGCGCTGGTGCAGTGGCAAGGAATGGATTCCGCGGCCCGCTTGGCGGCGCGAACCGGACCCTACCTGTGGGCGCACCTGGGCGGCGTCCCGCTCACCTTCGGCGTCAACCTCGACAGCCTGACGCTGATCATGTTCTTCATGGTCAGCTTCATCTCGACCTGGATTTTCGTGTTCAGCGTCGGCTACATGGCCGGCCACAGTGACGAAATCGACAAGGTCAGCAAGTTCCACCGCTTCTTCACCTACCTCTGCCTGTTCTGCTTCAGCATGCTGCTGCTGGTCATCGCCGACAGCCTGCTGCTGCTCTTCATCGCGTGGGAACTGGTGGGCCTGTGCTCGTACCTGCTGATCGGCTTCTATTTCCACAAGAAGAGCGCCAGCAACGCCGCGATAAAGGCGTTTGTCACTAACCGCGTGGGTGATTTCGCCTTTATTATCGGGATCAGCCTGGTTTATCTGTTCCTGCACAATCTTTCGCTCAAGGGCGCGGCCGAGGCCTTCCATCAGCAATGGGAAATCGGCGGCCCGCTGTTCACGAAGACGTTCCTGGGCCTGAACCTGGCGACCTGGATGGGCATGCTGCTCTTCTGCGGCGCGATTGGCAAAAGCGCCCAATTCCCGCTGCACGTGTGGTTGCCGGATGCGATGGAAGGCCCGACGCCCGTCTCGGCGTTGATCCACGCGGCAACAATGGTGGCCGCCGGCGTCTATCTGACGGCCCGCATCTTCGTGCTGCTGACGCCCGAAGCGCAGCTCTTCGTCGCGATCATCGGCTGCATAACCCTGACACTGGCTGCCCTGGTCGCCATCGTGCAAACCGACATCAAGAAGGTGCTGGCATACAGCACCATCAGCCAGCTCGGCTACATGATGCTCGGTATGGGCGTGGGCGCCTGGATCGCGGCCCTCTTCCACCTGCTGACGCACGCCTTCTTCAAGGCCCTGATGTTCCTCGGCTCCGGCCAGGTCATCGAAGGCACGCACCACGAGCAGGACATCCGCAGATTCGGCGGCCTGCGCCGCAAGATGCCGGTGACCTGCTGGACCTTCTTCATCGGCGTGCTAGCGATTTCCGGCGCCGGCATCCCGATGCTGCACTTTGGCCTCGGCGGCTACTTCAGCAAGGATGAAATTCTCGCCGTCGCGTGGCACCGGGCGTTCGGACGCGAACACGCGCTGCATGAGGAACACTCAAGAGCGGAGCCGGGGCATGTCACCCCGGAGTACGCCACTGCGGTTCAGTCGTGGCAAATGCAGCCCGCGGCGCAGGTGAAGCTGGCTGCGTATACAGAGCCGGGCGCCGCGCCCGGTGAACCCGCCGGCATCTCTTTCGGAGCCGCCCCAGTTCACGTTCGTCCCGCTGCGCACGTTGAGAAAGCCGGTCCGGACTGGCTCTGGGTGCTGCTCTTCGTCGT
>JAAYXS010000480.1 GCA_012515775.1 Phycisphaerae bacterium | reverse complement strand
TTAGAGCAAGCCGTGCTTTTGTAAGCGGTAGCGCAGGCGGTCGCGCGAGAGGTTCAGCAGCTTGGCGGCCTGGGTCTGGTTGTTGTTGGTCCGCGCCAGGGCCTGCTTGAGCAGGTGCCGCTCGAGCTTGCGGAGCTTTTCAAAGTCGAAACCCTCCGGCGGCAAGGTCACGTTCTCGATATCCCATTCCCAGGAGTGCGACTCGGCCCGGCCCAGGACGATGTCTTCGGGCGTGACCGTGTCGGTCTTGCTGAGCAGCACGGCCCGCTCGATGACGTTGCGCAGCTCGCGCACGTTGCCCGGCCAACTGTAGTTGTAAAGCATCTGGTAGGCTTCGTCGCTCACCTTGGTAAGGGGCTTTTTGAACTCCTTGGCGAAGCGGGCCACGAAATGCTGCGTCAGCAGCTTGATGTCGTCGCCCCGCGCCCGCAACGGCGGAATGTAAATGGTGACCACGTTGAGGCGGTACATCAGGTCGCGGCGGAACTGGCCGTCCTCGATGGCCTTTTCGAGGTCGCGGTTGGTGGCCCCAATCACGCGCACATCGACGCTGATTTCCTTCGTACCGCCGACGCGCCGGAAACGGCGTTCCTCCAGGAAGCGCAGCAGCTTGGCCTGCAGGGCCGGGGGCATGTCGCCGACTTCGTCCAGAAACACCGTGCCGCCGTCGGCCAGTTCGAACAGACCTTTCTTCTGCTGCTTGGCGTCGGTGAAGGCGCCGCGCTCGTGGCCGAAAAGCTCGCTTTCCAGCAGCGATTCGGAAAGGGCGGTGCAGGTGATGTTTACGAAGGGCGCGGTGGCCCGATCGGAGGTGTGGTGAATGACGCGCGCCACCAGGTCCTTGCCGGTGCCGGTATCACCGCGGAGGAAGACGGTGGAGACGCCGGCCCGCGCCACCTGCCGGATCATGTCGAACAGCTTCAGCATGGAGGGGTGCTGGCCGATGATGGAGTCGATCCCGAACTCGTGTTGCAGGTGCCGCCGCAGTTCGCGCACCTCGCGGCGGAGCTGCGTGGTGGCCAGGGCCTTATCCACCGTCAGCATGAGCTGATCCATCTGGAAAGGCTTGGCGATGTAGTCGTAGGCCCCGAGCTTGATGGCCTCGACCGCGTTCTCGATGGTGCTGTAGGCGGTCATCATCACGACCACCGAATCCGTGTCCATCTCGCGCAGCTTGCGCAGCACGTCCAGCCCGGTCACGTCCGGCAGCTTGTAATCCAGCAGGACCAGGTCGTAGATGCCGGTGTCGAGGGCTTCCAGGGCGGCCTTGCCGGTCTCGGCCTCGGTCACGCGGTAGCTGCGCTCCTCGAACTTCTGGCGCAACGACCAACGAATCAGGCTCTCGTCTTCAACGACCAGCACACGGATACTCATCCTGCCTCGCTTTCCACCGCCGGCTGCCGCCGCGGGAGGTCGACAATTACCTCGGTGCCCTCACCGACCACGCTCTTGATCGTCAGGGCGCCCCCATGAGTCTCGACGATTTTCTTGCAGATTGACAGTCCCAGCCCCGTGCCGCGGGCCTTGGTCGTGAAAAACGGCTCCACGGCCCGTTTGCAAATCTGCTGGTCCATGCCGTGCCCGCGGTCCTCGATCGAGAGGCGGATGCCGTCCGGCTGCGGAGCCGCGGTCAGGCGCACCAGCCCGCCCGGCTTGGAAGCCTGGGCCGCATTCAGCAGGAGGTTCGTCAAAAGCTGTTCTATCTGATTCTCGTCCGCCGCGATGACGGGCAAGGCCCGGCTGTTTACGTACTCGAAGTTGACGCGCTGGATTTCCGGCTGCTGGCGCCAGACGGGCAGCGCCTCGGCGATGACGTCCTGAATGGCGCACTTGCGGAAGCGCGGCGGCTTGGGGCGCGCGTAGATCAGCAGGTCTTTGACGGTGTTGTCCAGCCGGCCGATCTGGCGCAGGATTTCGTCGAGAATCGGGCGGTGCGGGTCGCTCGACTTCATGGAGTCGCGGATGACCTGGATCGCGCCGCTGATTCCGGCCAGCGGGTTTTTGATCTCGTGCGCCAGGGAGGCGGCCAGGTGCCCGATCTGGGCCAGGTGTTCGGCCTCGGTCAGGCGCTCCTGGACGGCGTCGCGCTCCACGCCGCGGATCTGCTGGGAGTAGTGCTCCTTGTAGCTGTCGAGCATGACGGCCAGCTCGAGCGTCAGCAGCTTGTGCAGCGAGCTGAGCTTGGCCGAGACGTTGGGCAGGCCCAGGCCGCGGATTCCGCGTTCCAACTCGGCCCAAATGACCTGCATGGCCGCGAACATGTACTGCTGGGGCAGGCCGATGCGGACGTGGACCTCGCCGATCCGCTCGCGGCTTTTCCAGTAGTCGTCGTCGTAGGTGCCGCGAAAGAGTTGTTCGAGCCATCTGGCGAGCGTGGCGCGCAGGCGGACGGCCTGCGGGGTTCCGCCGCTCATGAGCACGCGTGTTCCGGCGTGTTTCTGGATTTCTTCGTAGAAGCGGTCGATGGCCCCCGGGAGCATCGGGCGCACATACGGAGCCAGGGCGTGGAGGTTTGCCGCGTCCTGCTCGTCAAACCCGATGTAGTGTTCCAACTCCTTGAGCGAGAAGCTCGGCATAGACCTTACATTATATTC
>JAAYXS010000479.1 GCA_012515775.1 Phycisphaerae bacterium | reverse complement strand
TGGCCGGCGGGCTGTTCAGAATGACTGATGGTTGGGCCGCAGCGCCGCGTACGTCGCCTCGGCCGCCGTCGCGCTTGCGTCGCCTTGGCCGTGGTGGCGCTTATGTCGCCTCGGCCGCGGTGGCGGCGGGTTCGGGGGATTTGGTCTCGGGCTCGACCGTGTCGCCTTCGAAGACGAACTTGCGGTCGTCATCTTCGCCTTCAACCTTCACCCGGATGATGTTCTTGCCGGCGTACTTCGCGCGGAGCAGGTCCTCGCTCAGCGGGTCCTCGATGTGGGTCGAGATGGCCCGCCGCAACGGCCGGGCGCCGAACTTCTCGTCCGTGCCGTTCTCGAGCATGAACTCCTTGGCCTCGGGCGTCAGGATCAGCTTGAGGCCGTGCTCCTTCAGCCGGGCGTTCACTTTGCCCAGTTCGAGGTCGAGGATGTTGATCAGGTCGTCGTGCGTGAGCTTGTGGAACACCACGACCTCATCGAGGCGGTTGATGAACTCGGGGCGGAAGTGCCGCTCCAATTCGCTCATCAACATGGCCTTCATCTTCTCGTAGTTCAGCTCTTCATCGCGCTTCATGAAGCCGAACGGGTCCTGGCTCATGATGCGCTCGGCCCCGATGTTGCTGGTCATGATGATGATGATGTTCTTGAAGTCCACGTGCCGGCCGAAAGAGTCGGTCAGGCGGCCTTCCTCCATGATCTGCAGCAGCATGTTGAACACGTCGGGGTGCGCCTTCTCGATTTCGTCGAGCAGGACCACCGCGTATGGGCGGCGGCGGACGCGCTCGGTGAGCTGCCCGCCCTCTTCATAGCCGACGTAGCCGGGCGGAGCGCCGATCAGGCGGCTGACGTTGTGTTTCTCCATGTACTCGGACATGTCGATCACGATCAGCGCCTCGTCGTCGCCGAACATGAACTCCGCCAGGCTCTTGGCCAGCAGCGTCTTGCCGACGCCGGACGGGCCGAGGAAGACGAACGAGCCCATCGGGCGGTTCGGGTCCTTCAGGCCGCTGCGGCTGCGGCGTACGCTGCGGGCGATGGCGCTGATGGCCTCGTCCTGGCTGATGACCTTCTTGTGCAGCTCGGCTTCGAGCTCCAGCAGGCGGCTGGCCTCTTCCTTTTCGAGGCGGGTCAGCGGGATGCCGGTCATCTTGCTGACGACTTCGGCGATGACGTCCTCATCCACGACGCCGTCGACTTCCTTCGAGCGGTTCTTCCAGTCGCGCTGGATTTCCTCCTTCTTGGCGCGGAGCTGCTCGCACTTGTCGCGCAGCTCGGCCGCTCGCTCGTAATCCGCGTTCTTGACCGCCTCGTCCTTTTCGCTGGTCAGACGCTCGATATCGCGCTCGACCTCGGCCAGATCAGGCGGCATGGTCATGCTCTGGATGCGAATGCGGGCCCCGGCCTCATCGATCACGTCGATGGCCTTGTCAGGCAGCACGCGGCCGGTGATGTAACGGTGCGACAGCTCGGTGGCCTGGGCCAGGGCGCCGTCTGTAATGTGAACGCGGTGGTGAGCCTCGTAGCGGTCGCGCAGGCCCTTGAGGATTTCGAGCGTGTGCTCGGTGGTCGGCTCGTCCACGTGGATCGGCTGGAAGCGCCGTGCGAGGGCCGCGTCCTTTTCGATGTACTTGCGGAACTCATCGAAGGTCGTGGCGCCGATGCACTGGATTTCGCCGCGCGACAGGGCCGGCTTCAGCACGTTGGAAGCGTCAATGGCGCCTTCCGCGCCGCCGGCGCCGACCAGCGTGTGCAGCTCGTCGATGAACAGGATCACATTACGCGCCCGGCGAACCTCGTTCATGACCGCCTTAATGCGCTCTTCGAACTGGCCGCGGTACTTGGTGCCGGCGACCATCATCGCCAGGTCGAGCACCACGATCCGCCGGTCGTGCAGAATTTCGGGCACCTGATGACGGACGATCTTCTGCGCCAGGCCTTCGACAATGGCGGTCTTGCCCACGCCCGCCTCGCCCAGTAGCACCGGGTTGTTTTTCATACGGCGGCACAGGACAGTGATCACGCGTTCGATCTCGTCCGTACGCCCGATGACCGGGTCGAGCTTGCCCTCGCGGGCCAGGTCGGTCAGGTCGCGGCCGAAGGAATCGAGGGCCGGGGTTTTGCTCTTACCCTTTTTCGGGGCGTCGCTGGGCGTGCTGGCGGCGGCGCTTTCCTCGGACTCGACGCCCGCACCAAGGAGGTTCAGTACTTCCTCGCGCACGTCCTCGAGCCGCAGGCCCAGATTCATCAGGACCTGGGCGGCGACGCCGTCCTGCTCGCGCAGCAGGCCGAGCAGCAGGTGTTCGGTGCCCACATAGTTGTGGTTAAGGTTGCGGGCTTCCTCGATGGCGTATTCGATGACGCGCTTGGCCCGCGGCGTTTGGGGCAGCTTGCCCATGGTGACCATCTCGGGGCCGCTTTTAACGAGTTTTTCGACCTCGAGGCGTACCTTACGCAGGTCGACGCCCAGGTTCTTCAGCACGTTGGCCCCGACGCCCGAGCCCTCCTTAACCAGCCCGAGCAGGATATGCTCCGTGCCGATGTATTCGTGGTTGAACCGCTGGGCCTCCTGGTTGGCCAGCGCCATCACCTTCCGCGCGCGGTCCGTAAATCGTTCGAACATCCGCAAGAATCTCCTTGTCAGCAGCAGGGTCGCCCGCTGACCCGGCGTGCCCCTCTCCGGATCGGTCACCTTACAGGGCCACACCCGGCATTTGATTCTAGATGCCGCGGCACACACCAGCAAGCCGCGTGGCTGCTGCTCGGTTATTATCGACCGAGAAAACGACGCAAATCAGATTGGTGGGCTGACGGCGGCGCCTGCCGGGCGGCTGCAGCAAAAGAGTGTAGCGCCTCGCTTGCGTCTGTCTGCCATTCGTCCCGATAAATACGATGGCGGTCTAGAGTTTTGACCTGTCGCCAGGCCGCGCAGGCCGCCTGCGCATCGCCCAGACCGGTGAGCACCTGGGCCAGCCGGTAGGCGACCAGCAGGTCTTGCGACGCCAGATGGCGGACAGGCTCCAGTGCGGCTTGGGCCGCGTTGAAATCGCCGCATTCCAGCGCCTGCCCGACTGCTGCCAGGGCGCTGCGGCGAACCGCCTCCTGCGCGCACTTTTGGCGGTCGCGGGATGACTTTACGAAGTTAACTTGGCAGCCTACGTAGGCTCCCGCGGCCAGCCCGAGTGCCAGCGGCGGTCCCCAATCCGGCAGATCATCGGGAATTAGCAATACCGCCCAGAGCGCAAGGTTGGCAAAAGCGGCGAAGATCAGCCCGACGATCAGGCCGGTCCAGGCGCGGCCCAGGTAGATGATTCCCAGCCCAGGTACAAGCAGATTTAGAACGCTCGCCAGCCAGGCGCGGGCAGACGGTCCATTCCGGCTCCGGCGTGCCTGATTCGCCATAGTGTCCGCAGGCATTCTGCGCAGCATAGCACAGCCTGGCACAGGCGTCACCGGGCGTGCCAGGAAGGCGCGAGACGTTTTACGGGCTGTTGGCATGTATCCGAAATCGCGGTAAGATTAGCCGAATGCTGCGCTTATGGGCGGACAGGTTCTGGAGTATCTGCGCCGGTGCGGGCTTGGTTCTGCTGATGGCGGCCGAGGGGGGGCT
>JAAYXS010000478.1 GCA_012515775.1 Phycisphaerae bacterium | reverse complement strand
TTGGGTTCCCGCTGGTCGGCGTGCTGGGTATCGCCGGCCTGACGCTGCTCGGCAAGAACTGGCGCGCCTGGCTGCTGCCCCTGCTGTTTTTGCCGAGCTATGCGGCCGGCATCGTCTTGTTCTTTTGTCCGGCGCGTTTTCGTCTGCCGGTTATCCCGGTTTTGATCCTACTGGCGGCTGTGGGCCTGGTGCGGGGCGTGCAGCTTTTGGCAGCGCGGCGCTTCAAGCCGCTGGCGGTCTATGCCGGGCTTGGCGCGCTTGCCGCGGGTTTCATCGGCACGAACCCGCCCAATCGCTCCACGTTTGAGCACGAGGAGGAAAGTGCGGCACATCTTCAGCTCGGGCAGTTCTATGCCAAGGCGGCCAAGGAAGATGCGGCGCTGCACGAGCAGGCCATCCGACACCTGCAGCGGGCGGCCGAGCTTCAGCCGGACGACTGGAGCGTGCGGCGCTCGCTTGGGGCGTGCTTCATCGAAATGGGCCTGACAGAGGAGGCGTGCGAACAACTTTCGCAGGCGGCGCAGCTATCCGGAAACGACCCGGACAATTTCTATTACCTGGGTACGTGCCTCGAGAACGTGGGGCGCCCTGAGGAGGCGGCGGATGCGTACCGCCAGGCGCTAGAACTTCTGGGGCGCACTGTCGGCCAGCCTGAATACCTTGCCGACCTGCACCATCGGCTGGGGCGTATTCTCGCGGCGCGCCGTGACTACGCCGCCGCGATAACGCAATTCGAGCAAGCGCTGCGGCACAACCCGAACGATACGGCGGCCTTGCTAAGCGTCGGCGGCGCGCTGCTTGAGCTGCGTCATTATGACGAGGCCGCCGCGCGCTATCGGCAGCTCCTAGCGCGCGAGCCAGCGAACGTTGCGGCCCTGCGCAGCCTGGCGCACGCCTTACAGCTTGGCGGACACGCGCGCGAGGCTTTGGCGGCTTTGGCGGAAGCTTGGCGCCACGAGCCCCACAACGTCTCGGTGGCCGCGCCGCTGGCGTGGCAACTGGCCACCTCCCCGGACGCGGCGCTGCGCGACGGGCCGCGCGCCCTGCAGATCGTGCAGCAGGCAATCGAAGCGGCTGACCGCCCCAACCCGACGCTCCTGCAAGCTCTGGCGGCAGCTTACGCCGAGTGCGGGCGCTTCGACGAGGCCGCGACGACCGCGGAGCAGGTTCTGCAAATGGCCCGCCAGGCCGGCCGCGTACACGAAGCGCGGTGGATCGAGGAGCAGCTGGCTCTTTACCGGCAGAATCTTCCGTTTCGCGAGAGCGAGTGATCGCGGATCAACAGATGCGCGAGAGAACCGGACCAGCGATTAATTCAACGCGGCGCGAGATTTTGACCGGGTTATTAATCCACGAACCGGATGCCAAGTTCGAAAGTGTCCGCGAGGATTCGCTGGCAGCGAACCACGACGCCGCTGATCCGCCTCGGGTCGCCAGCCAGGTTTGCCAGCAGAATTTCGACGCGCGTCCCGGTCAACAGGAAATGGCGGACGCGCACCGCGAGACCGCGCTCGGACAGATTGGTCGTCTCGCCGACGCAGCTTGCGGTCCGCTTCGAATCGCTGTCCCACCATTGCAGGCGACACGGTGCGCGATGGGGGACCCGGCGCTCGCGGTCTGGCGTGCGGCTGCGGGCAACTTCGGTCTGTCCGGCCACGTAGCAGAGGTTTGCACTCGCGGTCGGGCGGGCGCCCCAAGTATGTGGCTTAAAACCCGATGCCATTTTCAGGTCCTTGGTGGCCGTGGCGGCTGTCGCGCAACAGCTCTGCACAATGGATGCTATCGGTCGTTTTGAGCCGGTTCAGGAGGCACTGCGGCACCTCTTGCACTGGCGAGCCCCCCGCGATGGCGGCGCCACAATTCGCGACGTTGCTGCGCGTATGTCCGGCTCGTAAAATTTTCCCATAAACTCCGCAGGGACCAGGGACGTGCCCACCCGAGTTTCGAGGAACTGGCGAGCCAACGGCAACCCTCACCAGAACTGCGGGTATGGAGGAATTTTTGATCAGCCGGCAATGCCTCGGTGCCCGAGCGGCTGGGCCGATCCCGCTGCTGCTGGCCACCCTGATAGGACTATCCGGATGCGACCGGCTGCAGCCCCCGGCCGGGGCCGCCGGACCCGCACGGCAGCCTCCGGCCCCGGTAACTATCGCGGCCGCGGTCGAGAAGGACATGCCGCTCGAGCTGCATGCCATTGGGCGCGTTCAGCCGTTCACGACCGTCACCGTTAAGCCTCAGGTCAGCGGGCAACTGGCGCAAACGCACTTCGTCCATGGCCAGGACGTCAAAACCGGCGACTTGCTGTTCACGATTGACTCGCGCCCGTTTCAGACCGCCCTGGAGCAGGCCCAGGCCACGCTGGAAAAAAACATCGCCCTTATGAACGACGCCCTGATCGAGGCCGAGTGGCAGGAAAATTTGCAGGAGCGCGGCCTCGGCACGCAGCGCGAATCGCAGAACAAACGGGCACTGGCCGAATCACTCAAAGCCGCGGTCGCCGCCGATCGCGCCGCGCTCGCCAAAGCCCGCCTGGATTTGGAATACTGCTCGATCCGCGCGCCGGGAGATGGCCGCGCCGGGGAGATTCTGGCCCATCCCGGCAACGTCGTCAGTGCCAACGAGACGGCCCTGGTCGTGCTGAACCAACTTTCGCCGATCTACGTCAGCTTCTCGCTGCCGGAGCGCGAGCTAGGTCGCATTAAGCGCGCTCAGAGCACCGGCGATCTGCAGGTACGCGTGGAGATTCCGGGCGAAGAACAGGCCGAAAACGAGGTCGGGGTGCTGAGCTTCATCGACAACGCGGTTGACAGCGCCACCGGCATGATTTCGCTCAAGGGGACATTCGGTAACGCCAACCACTGGCTCTGGCCCGGGCAATTTGTGAACGTCACGCTCACGCTCGGGACGCGCCGCGGCGCGGTGGTGGTGCCGTCCGCCGCCGTGCAGACCTCGCAAACAGGCCAGTACGTTTTCGTGATAAGCGAAGACTTGGTCGCGGAAAGCCGCCCGGTCGTACCCGGCTTCGCCGTAGGTGAAGAGACGATCATCGAAACCGGCCTGCGCGCCGGCGAGCGTGTCGTCACCGACGGACACCTGCGGGTCACGCACGGCACGCGCGTGGTCGTGCGGGAGCCGGCAGACGTGGGGCAGCCCGCCCCGGCGAGCCGGCCGGACACGCACCCATGAACATCTCCGCTCTTTTCATTCGGCGCCCCGTCACTACTACGCTGCTGATGGCGGCTATCCTGATCTTCGGGATCATGGGCTACCGTCTGCTGCCCGTGAGCGATCTGCCCAACGTCGATTACCCCACGATCAACGTTACGGCCAATCTGCCCGGGGCCAGTCCGCAGACCATGGCCTCCTCGGTTGCGACGCCCCTCGAACGCGAGTTTTCGACCATCGCCGGCATCGAGAGCATGAGCTCCAACAGCACGCTGGGGAGCACGAGCATCACCATCACCTTTGACCTCAGCCGCGATATCGATGCCGCGGCGCAGGACGTGCAGGCGGCCATCGCCCGCGCCCAACGGCGCCTGCCACCGGAAATGCCCAACCCACCCTCCTACCGCAAGGTGAATCCGGCCGATCAGCCCATCCTGTTTCTGGCCGTCACCGCCCCGGGGCTGCCGCTGTACGAGCTGAACGAATACGCCGAGACGCTCATGGCCCAGCGCATCTCGATGGTCAACGGCGTAGCGCAGGTGAACGTCTTCGGCTCCCAGAATTACGCTGTGCGCATTCAGCTCGACCCGCGTGAGCTGGCCGCCCGCGAACTGGGGATCGACGAGGTGGCCGACGCAATCAGCCGGGGAAACGTGAAACTCCCGGTCGGCACGCTCTACGGCTCCGAGACGGCCGTAACGCTCGAATCCACCGGGCAGCTCATGGACGCCGCCGCTTATCGCCCGCTGATCGTGGCTTATCGCAACGGGAACCCCATTCGCCTGGAGATGCTCGGGCGGGTGATCGACAGCGTCGAAGACGACAAGCGCGCCGCCTGGTTCAATGGCGTGCGGGGTATGGTGCTGGCGGTGCAGCGCCAGCCGGGAACAAACACCGTGCAGGTGGTGGATGACGTCAAGGCCCTGCTGCCTTCCTTTCGCCAGCAGTTGCCGGCCGGCGTAACCATCAGCGAACTCTATGACCGTTCTATTTCCATTCGCGAGTCGGTCGAAGACGTGAAGTTCACGCTGTGGCTGACGCTGTGCCTGGTAGTGATGGTCATTTTTCTGTTCCTGCGCAACCTGCGGGCCACCATCATTCCCAGCGTCGCCATGCCGCTGTCGATCGTCGGCGCCTTCGCCGTCATGTACCTGCTCGAGTTCAACCTGGACAACCTCTCGCTGATGGCGCTGACGCTTTCGGTGGGCTTCGTGGTCGACGACGCGATCGTGATGCTCGAGAACATCGTACGGCACATCGAGCAGGGCGAGGGCGTCCTGGAGGCCGCCTACAACGGGGCCCGCGAAATCGGCTTTACGATCGTGTCCATGACGGTCTCTCTGGTGGCCGTGTTCATCCCCGTGCTGTTCATGGGCGGACTGGTCGGACGGCTGCTGCATGAATTTGCCATCACCATCAGTGCGGCCATTCTGATCTCCGGCGTGGTCTCGCTGACGCTGACCCCGATGATGTGCAGCCGGCTTTTGCGCCCGCATGCCAAACAGGGGCACGGACGCCTTTACGCGCTTTCTGAGCGCTTCTTCGATGGCATGCTGGCCGCGTACGAGTGGGGCCTGCGCGGCGTACTGCGGCACCGGCTGGTAACGATGTTGCTTTCGGTCGCGGTGCTCATACCCACCGCTTACCTGTTTGTGAAGATTCCCAAGGGCTTTCTGCCCAGTGAGGATGCCGGCCGCATCATGGTCAGCACCGAGGCGGCTGAGGGCATTTCCTTCGAGTCAATGGTGCGCCACCAGCTAGCGCTGGTTGACATCGTCAAGACGGACGAGAACGTGGCGTCCTTCATGGCCAGCGTGGGCGGCGGTTATATGGGCGGGGCCAATGCCG
>JAAYXS010000477.1 GCA_012515775.1 Phycisphaerae bacterium | reverse complement strand
GCGGCGCGGGCGGCTAGCCTAACCCGAACTTTGTAAACCGCCGCGCCGGTCGCCCGCCGAGCCTGGGCCCCGGTTGGCGCGCCGAAAAAAGGAAGCTTCCCCTATGGCTACGCAAGTCACTGAGGAAACCGTGGTCAAAAAGAGTCCCCTGCAGGAGATCGTCCAGCCGTTCATAGACCTGGCGCATGCGCCGCGGGCGCTCTGGGGAATAAATCTGGCCTATGTGCTTGAGGGTATGGTCTACTTCGGAGTGCTGAGCTATCTGGCGAAGCACTTCTCCGACTTCATCTTCGCTGGGATGGCACACGCCGACGTGCACTCCCACAACATGGTTATGGTGCTCACGGCGGGCATTACCATTTCCATGTTCTTCCTGGGCTTCGTCGCGGACAAATGGGGCGTCCGGCGGGCTTTGATAGCCGCACTCTCATTAATGTTGGTGGGCCGCGCGTTGATCTCTGCCGCGCCGACCGTTCTGAATTTGCAGCCCAGCGGCCTGTGGTCGCAGCTCCACCTGGTAACCATGGGCGGAATTCTGCTGGTCGTGATCGGCTACGGCATGTACCAGCCGGCGGCTTACGCCGGGGTCCGGCAAATTACTACGCCCAAGACGGCCGGCATGGCGTTTGCGATGCTCTACGCACTGATGAATTTGGGCGGCTGGCTGCCGACGTTCGCATTCCTGCTGCGCGACGATGATTACCTGGGGATGGGCATTCCGGGCGTCTACTGGGTGTACACCGGCTTCACGCTGATCGCGCTGCTCTCCACTGTGTTGATCTTGTCCGCACGCACCTTTAAACAGGCGCGTGAGGCCGCCCTCGCGGAAACGGCGGCCCTCAACGCAGCCGAACAGAAGGCATCCGCCGCGGCCGGCGAAACCAAGGCTCAGCCCGGCGTCACGCCGGAAGAGCTCGTCGTGGATGCCCGCATTCCCTGGCACATGTGGCTCGTGTTGTTGGGAATTCTGGTGGCCATCTACTTCCGCGCTCCGGAAGCGTGGCGCTACCAAATAATGGCTGTGGTGTTCGTCGCGGCGATCGCGGCGGCGATCATACCCAAAGTGCGCAGCGCGGTGGCGCAACATCCGCTGGCCAACTCCAAGTTCTTCTTCTTCATCTTTGCCTTGACGCCCGTTCAGACGCTATTCACCTACAACTGGCTCATTCTGCCCCAGTACATCTCGCGCGCTTATGAAGGTTGGATTGGGCGTTATTTCGAAATCGCCTCGAACGCCAACCCAATCCTGATTTTCATTCTCGTGCCGATCATCGCCGCGGCCACGCAAAAAGCCAAAGTCTACAACATGATGGTCATCGGCACCTTGATCATGGCCGCCCCGGCCTTCCTCCTGGCGATTGGTCCCTACCCCTTAACTTTGGCCGGCTACATTCTGATCATGACCATCGGCGAGGCCATGTGGCAGCCGCGTTTCCTTCAGTACGCCGCCGAAATCGCCCCCGAAGGCCGCACCGGGCAGTACATGGGCGTGGCGCAGCTCCCGTGGTTCCTGACCAAGATGCTCGTGCCGCTGCTGTATTCCGGCATCATGCTCGAGAAGTTCTGCCCGGCCGATGGCGTGCGCGACACGCGCACCATGTGGCTGATTTTCGCCTGCATCGCCTGCACCACACCCGTCCTCCTGCTACTGGCCAAGGGCTGGGTCGGGCGAGACTTCAAGACCAAGGCCGCGTAGGCGGAGCGATCCATGCCAAGCTCTGAAACCGCCACCGCGCCGCAGCGCGGGCCGATGGGCCTTGTAGCGCGGGTCAGGGATTTCCTGAACGCCTTCCGTGACCTGCTGCACCTGCCGCGCGCCTTCTGGCTGATCAACCTGTTCTTCATGATCGACTCGATGGCCTACTTCGGCATCCTGACGCTCATGCAGGAATACTTGCACCTGGATGTGAAGCTGGCCGACTGGGTGGCCGGATTTTTCATCAGCTTCTTCACGGGCGCGGTGACCGTCTTCATGATCGGCTTCGGCGGCGTGGGTGAAAAGCTCGGCTGGTGCCGCGGCTTGGCTTTGGCGATCACGCTGTGCCTGGTGGGGCGCATCGGCTATTGCCTGGCGCCGGGCGTTGGTTTCGCAGCCGCT
>JAAYXS010000476.1 GCA_012515775.1 Phycisphaerae bacterium | reverse complement strand
CGGTGCCGAGCTCGCGCAAAACGCGGCAGATGTGTACGTTCTGGCAGGCTTTGATGGAAAAGCAGATGAGCGGATCGACCGCGGCAAACGCCTGGCGCAAGCGCTGGTAGTGGTTCGTAAACGTGTTCTGCGAATATACATACAGCGGGGTGCCGAAGCGCGCCGCCAGTTCGGCGGCGGCCACGTCCTCGCAGTACAAGGAGCCGTTTTGGTATCTGAAGCAATCCATGCGTGCGCCTTAAGGACATTGTCGGCCGTTCGGCCCAGTCGTCCATAACGGCGCGATTATAGGAGCCGCGGGCGACCACACGCCCCGCGGCCGCCGCGGCCGGCGAACGAGCGCGAGGCGTTTGACGGCGTAGGAGGATGCCGGCGCTGTAGGGGGGCCGAACGGGTGTAAAGGCGCCGAGCGGGTGCGCGGAATGCCGAGCGCCTGCCGGGGGAAGAATCTTGGCGCCAGGGGAGAGGAGAGCCAGGGAGGGGAAGACGAAGACCGGGTCTACATTAAGGCAACGAGCGAATCGCCGTGGCAGAACCACGTGCCCACCTTCCCACTTTCCCACCTTCCCACTTTCCCACGGTATGAAAGGGGGGAGACGCAGCTAGCTAGCTTCTTAGCGTGTGGGGGTAGCACCAAGGACAGCGTTGGCGCACTCACACTAGCCGCCCGGCTACGGCCGCGGCCAAACACTGGTCGCGATTGCGCAGCGCGGTCTTGCAGCCGATCAGGTCGCCGACGTAGCGGGCCATCTTGCACGAATCGGTCACCATGGCCTGAATCTGCGGCGTCGGCAAACCGTGCTCCTTGCAGGTCGAAATGCGCATGTGGCTTTCGACGGGGCAGGTGTCGCAGATGACGCGCCCGCCCGCAGCCTCGATGGACTGCGTAATGCCCTCCCATTCGGCCGCGCGGCGCGTCATGCGGTTCGTGCAGACCCAGAGGCGCACGTTGCTGTGCACGCGGGCGTTGCGCGCGACAAACCAGCCGGCCACCCAGCGGAGCTGTTCGAGCGAGTAGTGCGGGCAGCCGAGCGTGACGAAATCCACCGGGCCGCCTGGGGCAATGGTCGTGAGCTTATCGAAGACGGCCCGCAGGTCGGCACGCGTGACCGTATGCGTTTCTTTCGGCCGCCCGCCGTGGAGCGCTTCATCGACGGTACGGGCCTCGGCCGTGTGGGGCGGCGCGTGAAACAGCGTGACCGAACCGCTGGTGGCCAGTGCGGCGCCGAGGGCGATGAGGTTGTCCTGCGTCGTTCCGGCGGGCAGGGCGTCAAAGACCGGCACTTCGCTGCCGACGATTCCGCCGACATGAAAGCCCAAGGCCGAGAAATCGCAATTCTCGCGCAGGTCATCGCGCTCCAGGTGCAGCTTAAAGAGGTGCGTGCCGCGCCGGTTTTCGTCGAGCAGATAGCCGGTCAGCGGGTACTTGCTGGTCACGGCCGCGTAACGCGTGAAAAGGCCGCCGCGATTGGTGCGGGCCCCGAGGACCGAGTTGTAGTAGATGATCGCCGACGACTCGACCGTGATGATGTACGAGCCCTTAGGCGGCACGAACCCGAGCAGTTGCGGCGTGCAGGTGTACGTGCCCAGGATGCCGAGCTTGCGGTGCGCGGGAACGAGTTGCCGCTGAAGCTCGTAAATTGCGGGCGGGCAGCCGTAGTCGCGCCATTGCTCGAGGTCGCAGGCCAGCGTTGAGCTGGTGGTCGGGATGCAGACCCGCGCCCCGGTTTCGGCGTATTCGAGGGCGTCTTCGACGTTGCCGCGGTAGATCGACATTTCCGCGGGATAGTGGGCGTAGATCACGTCGACGAAGCGCTCGGCTCCAAAGGCATCGCCGAACTGAACCAGGTAGTCCATGGCCTTCGCGACGGCGGCTGCGGAACCCGCGAGCGGCACTTCGCCGGCCAGCATGCGCTTTTCGGAATCGGTGAGTTTCATGCGCGCAGAATAAGCGGTCGGCCGTGAGCTGTCAGCGCCGGCGTTCGCGCGGTGATAAAGTGATAGAGTGATAAAGTGATTGCGCAGGTCGCCCTTTATCACTCTATCACCTTATCACCTTATCACCTCCACTCGACGCGGGGCGGGTTGTTGCGTTCATTTGCTCCACTCTCGCCAGTCCGGTACGTAGTGCGGATCGTTCGTGGGGCCGACTGAGCCGATTCCGTACTCTGCGTTCTGCAAACTTCCGCCTTCCAGGCCGAAGGCCTCAACGTGCCCGTCCGCCAGTAGGACGTTCGCCCGCCCGTTGTGGCGAAAAGTTGTCGTCGGAGAGTCGTTCGGCATCCAGCGCCGCCCGTAGTATCGGAAGGGCGGGTCCAGGTGGGTGTTGTTCCGCGGGCGTCCGCCCATGTCGATGAGCGTGTCCCCGAACGTGAACAGCCGGTCGGGCCAATACAACTGGTCAATATCCTTCCAGGGCTGGCGCTTCGTCTCCTGATAACCGGCGTGCGGCGGGCACAGGTAGTAGCCATTGTAGCCGTAGGTGCTCGTGACCTGCTTTGCTTCGCCCTGCGCGTCGTAAGTGCCCCAAGGCTGATTCGGGCATTCGAAAAGGCCCTCGGGACGCAAGTCGCTGGGCAGGTACGGCCAGATGAAGCCGCGCGTGTGATCCACGCCCGCCGGATCGTCCGTTCCCCACCAATACACCTCCGGAAACTTGTCACTGTACACCAGCGGCATGGCGCGGCCGCGGTACTCCACGGCATACATGTGGAAGGCGTGGCCGAGCTGGGCCAGGTGCACGGAGCAGACCAGATTTCTGGCCTGCGCGCGGGCTTGGCTGAGCGTCGGCAGCAGCAATGAACACAGCAGCGCGATGACACCGATGACGACCAGCAGCTCGATCAGCGAGAAGGCCGGCTGCGATGCGATGCTCTT
>JAAYXS010000475.1 GCA_012515775.1 Phycisphaerae bacterium | reverse complement strand
CGGCTGGCCGAGTTCGGGCTCAGTCTCTCACCCAAGCGGCCTGATTAGCGGTCCCCGGGGTGTCGGGCGGCTTCTCTTTTCAGCTTCTCGCGACCGCGGGAAAGGCGCGTGCCGGAGTGATCCACACTCCGCACGGGCAGATTCTCACGCCCGCGTTCATGCCGGTCGGGACGCAGGCGACCGTCAAAGGGCTTACGCCGCCGCAGATTTGCGAAACCGGCACGCAGATATTGCTGGCCAATACTTACCATCTGCTGCTGCGGCCCGGAGCGGAGGTCGTGAAGCAGCTTGGCGGGCTGCATCGCTTCATGGGATGGAATGGCCCGATTCTGACGGACAGCGGCGGGTTTCAGGTCTTCTCGCTGGCCCGCCTGCGCCGGTTGGACGACGAAGGCGTCGAGTTTCAGTCGCACGTGGACGGAGCGCTCGTGCGCCTCACGCCGGAGGTGTCGATCGCGGTGCAGAACGCGCTCGGGGCGGACATCATCATGGCCTTCGACGAGTGCCCCCCGTTGCCGGCCGAGCCGCATGTCCTCTACGCCGCGGTTCGCCGAACGCTGGCCTGGGCCCAACGCAGCCGCGCCGCGCACCAGCACGCTGATCAGGCGCTCTACGGCATCGTTCAAGGCGGGCTCGATCAGAACCTGCGGCAGGAGTGTTTGGGCCGGCTGGTCGAGATCGGGTTCGAAGGTTACGCGCTGGGCGGCCTTTCCGTGGGCGAGCCGCCGCCGGAGATGTGGCAATTCCTGGACGACTTCGCTTGGCGCCTGCCGAGCGACCGCCCACGCTATCTCATGGGCGTCGGCACGCCGCGCGATCTGCTCGAAGCCATCGCCGCCGGAATCGACCAGTTCGATTGCGTGCTGCCCACGCGCAACGGTCGCAAAGGCTACGCGTTCACCAGCCGCGGGGTGGTGCGGCTGCGGAATTCGGTGCACCGGCTTTCGGCCGAGCCGCTGGATCCGGCTTGTGACTGCCAGACGTGCCGCAATTTTTCACGCGGCTACCTGCGGCACCTGTTTATGTCAGGCGAGATACTTGGCGGGACGCTAGTATCACTACACAATATTCGTTTTTATCAGAACGTGATGGCGCTAACGCGGGCCGCCATCGCGGACGGCACGTTCGATGCGTTCCGCCGCGACTTCTTGACCAGCCCCGCGGCAGAAGCGAACAGAGAACTCGATGATTGACCTACTGCTAACGTTAGCCCAGACGACACAGCCGACAGGCTCGGGGGCCCCGCCCTCGAACACAGAAATGTTGTTGCGCCAGTTCCTGCCGCTAATCTTGATTATTGGTGTCTTCTGGTGGTGGATGTCGCGGTCGCGGCGTCGCGAGCAGCAGCGCTACCAGGATATGCTTCGGAACCTCAAGCGCAATGACCGCGTCCAGACCATCGGCGGGATCATCGGTACGGTGGTCGACACCCGCGATGACGAGGTGGTGCTGAAGGTTGACGAGACGAACAACGTGAAAATGCGTTTCGTCCGCAGCGCCATCAAGGACGTGATGCGCGAATCCACGCCCTCCAGCTAGTACGGCGGGCGCGCCGTGCCAGAGCCGCGTTGCGCCGGTCTTTCTCCGGTGTAGAAGTGACTGATGGCGTCGCTGGCCCAGTATCTTGACCCCGAGGTTATCCAGCAGGTCAGCCGGCTGGACTTGCGGGCGCGTTTCATCGTTGAAGGCTTTCTGGCCGGCCTGCACGCTTCGCCGCTGCAAGGCTTTTCCGTCGAGTTCAGCGAGCACCGCAAGTACGTTCAGGGTGACGACGTGCGGGCCATCGATTGGAACGTCTTCGGCCGCACAGACCGGTTCTACGTTCGCAAGTACAACGCCGAAACGCACTTGGAGTGCTTCCTGCTGGTGGACGCCTCCGGCAGCATGGGCTACGTGGGCGGGCTCGGGCCGATCGGCCTGCCCACTCCACAGCCGGCCGCGAAGCTTATGTACGCCATGCACTTGGCGGCCGCCTTGGGCTATCTCATCACGCACCAGCAAGACGCGGTTGGGTTGGGCATCATTGGGGCGCAGGGGCTCAAGCAGTTCCTCCCCGCCCGCTCGCGGCGCCAGCACCTGGTGCAACTCCTAAGCGCTCTGGCCGCGGTGGTCCCGCAAGGGCAGACGGGCCTGGCGGAGGGCATTAGCCAGGCGCTGGCCCAGATCCGCCATCGCGGCCTGGTCGTCGTAATCAGTGATCTTTTGACGGACCAGGAAGAGACGCTCGAGGCGTTGCATCATGTGCGTTTCCGCGGCCACGACCTCATCGTTATGCATATCCTGGACGCGGCCGAAGTCCGCTTTCCGTTCGAAGGCAGCCTGCGGCTGGAAGACCCGGAAACGGGTGAAAGCCTGGTAGCCGACGCTGCCGCGGTCCGGCCACGTTACGTGCAGGCGGTCGAGGCCTGGCGCAGCGAACTGCGCGACCGCCTGCTGGCGGCCCGGGCGGATTACGTGCCACTCGACACTTCGATGCCGTTCGATAAGGCGCTCGTGGAGTTTCTGATGCAGCGCGGGCGGCGGAGCTGAGCCCAGGGTGATAGGGTGATAAGGTGATAGAGTGATAAGGTGATAAAGACGCGATCCGCGGAACCACTTTATCACTCAGTCACCCTCCGTCGCCGGTCAGGCATTCAACGAACGGGTCGATGTCAAACGTATTCACGCTGCCGTCGCGATTGCAGTCCGCGGCGCACACGAAGTCGCAGGGGTACTGCGCCATCCATGTTTCCTTGCTGGTCAGCGCCAGCACGAATGGGTCAATGTCAAAGGTATTCACGGCGCCGTCACAGTTGGTGTCGCCTGTCGCGCCGCAGGGATTGCAAGCGCTCTCCGCAGGCAGTTCGTAACAGCTCTGGCCTTCGTAAAAAGTGCCACCGAGAGCCAGACAGTCGGGTTCACTCGGGCCTTCCGTACACACGCCGGTAGCCTCGGTGCAGCACGCGCCGGCGTGGCCGGCGGTATATAGACAGAAACTGCGATGAGGCTGGCTCGGTGCAGGGTCGCAAATGCCGTTTTCATAGAGCCACTGGCCGGGGCCGGTCCCGTCAACCTCGCCCGGGGCCCACACATAATCACAGTCTTCCGCCTTGCTGGCCAGCGAAATCCAGTGCACACCCTCGCCGGGCGTGTAGCCGGTGGGCAGCACCACCGTGTAGCATTCGATCTGCCCGAGTTCGCGGAAACCCATCCAGGTATAGCCCGTGCCCGCGTACGTCGCGTAGACCGGGTCGTAAACGGCTGCGGGATTGTCGTAATCCGGCCCGTCGCCGCTGGAGTGATAAAACTTGATCACAAACGGCGCCGGCTGCTCGAAAGCGCAATCCGGGCCGAGCCAGACCATGGCGGAGTTGCCCCACCACGTGATGCTGTGGATGCTGCCTGCAAAGCCCGCGAAACTGTCAATGACGTAGCGCTGCTCACCCGGGCCGCGGTCCCAGGATATGTAAAGATCCCCGCTCGACAGGCCGTGGCTGAATGCGGCGGTAGTGTCGCAGGAGGTAGAACAGTCGGACGGTGGCGACCCGTCGGGCGCACCAAATGCCGCGGCTGCGCTCAGCAGCAGATGGACCCCAACTGCTGTTCTCAGGCGAAGCATCATCCATCAGAGTAAACATTCATCGGGCAAAGATCAAGCGGTCGATAGTGATGTCGTCATAGCGTATGCGATAAACGGGCTCCGCTTTTCTTGGCCCAATTGCCGAAATGCTTGGACGACTAATTGCGAGAGGGGGGACTCGAACCCCCACGGGGTTTACCCACCAGAACCTAAATCTGGCGCGTCTGCCAATTCCGCCACTCTCGCGGACACGCTTCCATGATACCGCAGGAACGCCGCCCGCCAAGCCCGCCGTAGCCCCGGCCGGAACCGCGCCCGGCACGCACCTGCGCGACCCAAGGCCCTCAGCCCGCACCCTTTTCCGGGCTCTCCTCCGCACCCTCCGGCCAAAAGCTCCAATCCCGCCGCATCGGGTCGCCCAAGTAATCCTCCAGGTACAGCATCTGCACCAGCTTGATCACCACCGCCGCCAACGCCGGCGACAAGGCCAGCCCCAGCAACCCCGCCCAATACCACATGAACACTTGCGCCAACATCAAAATGCTGGCCGGCAACTCGACCGCGGCCTGCATCGTTACCGGCATGACCACGTGGTTCTGCACGGCCTGAATGATGATGTATATGATGATCACCCAGACCAGCGCCGCCGGCCCCTGCATCAAGGCCACCAGCCCAGCCGGGATGGTCGCCAAAATCGGGCCAAAATTGGGGATAAAGTTCAACACCGCCGCGATTACTCCCAACGCCAGCGCCAGCGGGATGCCCATCACCCACAGCGCCACCGATGTCGCCACGCCGATGAAGACCATCGCGATCAACTGGCCGACGATCCACCACCATAACAGCCGGCGCAACGCTTGCAGAACCTCGCGCGCCCTTTGCCGCCGTCTCATCGGCACCAGCCGCAGCATGCCGCGCACGTACAGCGACGGCGTGATGGCGCCGAACAGTCCGACAAAAAGAACCACCAGCGCGTGTGCCAACACCAGTCCGAACGACGACAGGTAACCCAACCCTTTGGAGATGACTTCGCGTTGCTGTACCGTTCCGTCCTGCAGGGTCTCCACGCCTGTGCCAGCCTGGTCGAGCAGCCACGCACCGGCCGGGTTTTGCACCATGTATGATTTGACCGTTTGCCATGCCTCGGGCAATTGCGTTCGCAGCGTTCGGATCTGCGGCGCGATCTGGTCGGCGAGCAGCCACACCCCGCCTGTCGTCGCTGCCAGCAGCACCAGGCACACGACCAACAGCGCAAGCCAGTACCACACGTGGGTCCAGCGCGCCACCCAGTCGCTTACCGTGAACAAGAAGATGGCCAACAGCACGCCCGTAAATCCGAGCAGCAGTACCTCCATCTGGAACCAGAGCATCAGCCCCGCCGCGATCAACACCACCAGAACGCCGATCGTCAGGCGCAACTTCAACCAGAAGACCCACAATTCGGTTCGCGCCGGCCACAGCGGCGCTTGCACCGCTATCTGCGGCGCAGAAGGCGGCGGCTGAGGCGGCGGCTGAGACGGCGGCGGTGTGGGCGGCGTGACCTCCGCCGGCGCGCGCGGTGGTTCAGGTTCTGGAGGCGGCACATTGGGAGGCGACTGGCTCACGCTTCCTTCCGGACTGCTGCTGCCGGTAATCCCGCGGCTCGCGCGTCGACGCCGATCGCGCAGCACCGAATCTTGCTTTGACGCTCTGAACTAGGTGTGAATTCTGAATGAGCGCCATCACATGGCTTTGCCTTTAAGGCGAGTGTCGCCGTCCACTACATTGCAGCCGCGCCTTGGGCACGCTTGCATGCCATGCACAAGCTCTAAGCGCGGGCATGCCTTCGGGCAAGGCGCCGCAGCACGTTCCGGGCAACCCGCCGGAAGTCCGGCGGCACGCCGGCGTATTCCCCGGGTGGTGGGCGCATATTTCGGGCGCACGCCGCGCAGTCCGAGCTGACACGCCCGGCTCCGGCTCCCTTTGCCAGTCGCTTACTTCCCCACGATCAGTTTCTCGAACTCGCCCCGCTCGCCTTCTTCCCTCAGCGCCTCAGACGACCCGACCAGGAACTGGTGCAAAATGCGATCCTCCGGGCTCTGAAGCGAATCCGGGGAAGCGTCGCGCAGGGCCTCGAATTCCGCACGCGGCCCCATGCGCAGAGTGCGCCCATCCTTAATCATGATTGCCCGGTCGGCGATCCGCATGGCCGAAGCCATATCATGCGTAACCACTACGCTGGTCACCTTCAACTTATGGGTCAGGTCGAGAATCAGCTCGTCGATGGAATTGGCCGTGATTGGATCGAGGCCGGAACTTGGCTCGTCATAGAACAGCAGCTCCGGATCGAGGGCCGTGGCCCGGGCCAGGGCGGCCCGCTTGCGCTGCCCGCCCGAAAGCTGGGACGGCAACTTGTCGCGGTGCGGCAGCATGTGAACCTGCTGCAGCTTGATCGCCACCACGATATCAATCACCGACTCCGGCACGTGCGAGTGTTCGCGCAGCGGCAGGGCCACGTTTTCGGCGACCGTCATCGAGCTGAACAGCGCGCCGGATTGGAACAGAATGCCGAAGCGTTTGCGCAATGCGTCGCGCGTCTCTTCATCCGCGTGGGT
>JAAYXS010000474.1 GCA_012515775.1 Phycisphaerae bacterium | reverse complement strand
GCTCGACCCAGCCGAAGCGTATGACGGCCCGCCCGTTCTCGCGCGCCAGACTATAGCGACGCCCCAATGCGCCGCACTTTGAGCACACTTGGGATGTTCCAAAGGGAGATACGGGGAAATGGCGAATGCCTGCGTCGTCGCACATGCGCTTGAGGTGCTCGATCAGTTTCGCGCGGTTCCAGCGCAGCAACGCCCTATTAATGCCGCGCTCGCGTTCCGCGTCGGGAAGCAACGTCTCGAGGCTTTCGTAGAGCAGGACATCGGCCCGCGTGTATCGGTCGCCAGCGGCAGGGTTCGAGCCGCGAAGGGCCTCGTTCACGATCTTGCGAGCGGCCTTTTTGAAGCGGTCCTCGCCCATACGGTCGATGTGCGCTTGCAGACGCACGTGCGACCTCTCGCCCTTCACCGGCTTCCCCCGCAATTGCCTCAGTCTCCGAATTTCTCGCTTGTGACGGGCGATGTGCGCCAGATCGGGCCCTGGTGACCACTCCGCTTCGCCGCTTGCCCTCGCCTCCACTTGACCAACCGCGACGTAGCGCGACTGGAGCAGTCTCACCCCGTGGTGCGTTTGCTGGATCTCCGGCACGCCGATGACCGCGCGCGTAAGGAAGCCGACGCCGCGGGTGTCCAAGTCTACGGCAACGGATACGAGCCCAGCCGGCAACGTCTTTCGTTTCTTTCCGGACTTTGTGAGTTCGCTGGTTTCGTCGAACCTGATGGCCTTGGCACGCTCTGTTCGTGCTTCGTCCTTTATTTCAACGGCAAATACGAGGTACGGGGTGGCCGACAGCAGTCGATCCTCTATGGGTTTATCAGCAAACGGGGCCATGCGAATGTCGCGAAACAGCAGTTTGACCCCGCTGACTTGTGCATCGCGCTCGATGAGCAGCTGATCGTCATAATACCGAAAGCCGTCCGCTTCTACCTTCGCGCCCTTGTTCTTACCTCGTGTGACCGTCCGTGCCACTTTGACCGGCCGCAGTTGGGCCAGCCGTGGATCTGCCTTGAATCGCACATTAACCCAGGCATCGGGAAAACCGGCCCCGTCGCTCGGACCGGTCAGCAACCGTAACTCGACGGACCCGACCGTGCGGCGTGACTGCGGTAGACGCAGAAGACGATATCCTTGAGGACTCGTCTGCGGAGCATTGAACAGACACCAGCGCGGGTGGCGGACTGGATCTGGCATCGTGAACGTTGGTCGCTGCTTGAAGCCTTCACGACGCTTGTTGCGGCGCGTCCTGCGCGGGCGCACGAATTCGCGCAGGTACTGAACGTGGATCTTATGCAGTGCGTGCAACTCGGGATTGCGCTTCCAGAACTCCTCGGCGCGCACAGATGCTTGCTTCCAAGCTTTCGCCCGGGCGATTCTCCGTTTGCCGGCTTCGTCAATTGGAACGACCGCGGGAGGGGCCTTGCCGCGCCACGCAGCTAGCTGTGGGTTGGCTTCGAGCCAGTCGAGGTATGCGCGGTCGCGCTCGGCCCGCTTGCGAAACCGCCCGCCGCGCTCCGCCTCGCCTTTCTCGAACTTCGGGCGGAGTTTCAGGTACAGGGCATGTTCTGGTTCCGCTTCCCATTTCGACTTGCGGTCGAGCCACTCCCGGCACTCCTTTTTCCATGTCTCCACCAGTTCCTCGTGACTCCGCATGCATGCCACGGCGTCGCGCGTCAGGGGCTGGAAAAGCGAATCCGGGAGACCAGCTCTCATATCGGCCTTGTCATAGGCGAAGACGCCTTTGGACGCGAGCGCGACAGCCTCAGCAAACACCTCTTCACCAGTGACCTCACGCGCCTGGCCGTTGCACGAGATGGTGGCCTTCTTCTTGAAGGCACTATTCGCGCTTCGCTTTCGAAGGCTGACCGCATTCAGCAGGTCGACGGAGTCCTTCGCGTCGCGCGCAAGAACAAACTGCGCAACACGTTGGTAAACCTGCCGCTGCGCCTCGTTCCCCCCCACTTCCCCTCGCCGCATTGCGAACAAGCGTTTCAGCAGCGCGGGTAGGCGTTGATTGAAGACGCAGTGCGTGCGCCAAAGGTGCATAAGCGTTTCTCGATCGCACTCGATTCGCGCTCGAAGTGCCCGGACTCCCACGTCTACACCTCCAAGAATAGCTATCGCCGCGGGTGCGGGACCGGTGCTGAACCGCTCAGATTAGATTACCACGATCCCCTCGTCTTGGGAAGGCAACGCCGGCCCGAGCGTCGTCGCCGACTCGCGCGCCGCCTCCTCATTCGACCCCAAATCGACAATTAGCACCTGATCCTGCTTGAGGTTAACCACATCCCGCAATGCATTCTCCAGTCGAACACGATCAATCGGCTTCAATGTGCAATAGAACACCGAGTACTGCCACGGCTCGCCATAAGCCTTCATCACTTTGTGCGTACGGCGCAGGCGCTTCGGGTCGCGAACGTCATAGCAGACCAGGTAACAGCGGCGCATAAGAGTGTCAGTTGTCAGTTTTCCGTCGTCAGTCTCGCTCGCCCTCGCTGGCGCTTCGGGTTCCGACTCATCGCGTCGTCAGGAACGCTAGCGTCGGCACCTCCTCTAGCAGCCACGCCGCGATCAGCCGGGCGTGTAGCATCAGCATCCGCCGGTAGCTCAGCCGGTATTCAAAAACCGGGTGCGTCACTTCCGTATCCATTCGCCGGCCGTAGGCTGAGAAGAAGGCCTTGCGGCCGGCGTCGGTCAGGGCGCAGCCGGCGGCCGTCTCAAGAAAGTGCCCTTCGGTCAGTTCGCCCCGATTAAAAGCCGAGATGGCCAGGGAATCGGCGATCAGCGGGCGGAACGGCTCCACCAGGTCCAGCGCCAGAGCCGGCCGGCCCGGACGCGTGGTGTGCAAGGCCCCGAGCGTGGGCTCCAGGCTGGCCAGGCGGCAGGCCGCAACGCACTCGTTCGTCAGCATGGAGTAGCCGAAAGACAGGACCGCGTTGATTGGGTCGGGCGGCGGGCGACGCTGGCGGCCCTTGGCGTCGAAGCGGGCCGCGATTTCCTTGACGCCTTCTTTGAACATGCCGGCGAAGTTCTTGAAGTAAATGGCGGCCGAGTTGCCCTCGTGTCCGCGGAGTTCGTCCAGGGTGGCGGCGCGCTCGGCCGCGGCCATGCACTTCTGTAGGTCGGCGGCAATGCGCTCGGGCAGAGCGGCATGGTTCCGCATCAGCAGCGTACGCTGATTGGCGATCTTGGCGACCGTGACGGCCCGGGCCAGTTCGAGCGCTTTGTCCGGGCGATCCAGCGTGCGCACCTGCGCGGCCCGCACCGCGGCGCTGGTTGGTCCCAGTGGGTCCATCATGGCTAGCAGGCGCCCGGCCGGCGAGAGGAATGCCAGGGGAACTTCCTTGTCTGCGAAGACGCCTAGCGCCTGCGTTGAAACCTGCACGCTGCCCAGCACCGCTAATGATTCCAGACTGGCCAACGGTAATTCGCGAACCAGCTCACCGTCTTTGTCTGTGATGCGCAGCGACTGCCCGCGCACGCCGACGCGGATGCCTTCGCGCTGTAGGACGACATGAATGCCGTCGTCCCTGGGCGGCCACAGCTTGCGCGGCGTGAACTCATCCTCCGCCGCTTGGGCGCGCACGTGGCCGTGCTCGGAGCTTGTAGTGCCAGCAAGGGGCGCTGCCTGCTCGGCCGTCAGCCGCTGGTGGTTGATTTCGTCCGGCAGACAGAGCGGCTGGAGCGAGCAACGCGGGCAGCGCGGGTCATTCACCAGCGGCAGCGGGCGTGCCCCGCGCGCGGTCCGCCGGGCTGCCTCCAATTCGCGCAAAGCGTCCTGCCGCAGGGCATCGTCGACCTCGATTCGCAGGCGCTGGCGCTCAGCGGCGTAGTAGATGACCGCCTCGGGCACGCTGTAGCCCGCCTCTTCGAGCAGCAGGACCTGCAAGCCAAGCTGCACGCGGTCGGTCGGCCACGGCTCGGGGGCGGGCAGCAGCCGCGGCTGCTCGAGCATTTCGTCCACAGCGTCGGCCACTTGGCCGGAGCGTTTGGGCTTGCCCTTGCGGTATTCGACGGGGACCGCTGTCATGCCTTCGGTTTCGGTTAGGTCAAGGGTCGCTGTTAGGGCGAGGCGCTGGCTGGTGAGCGCGAGGCTGCGGACAGAGCGTGGGCGGGGCGGATCGTTTTCGGGTTCCTCGAGTTTCCGGGTGCGTTTGCGTGCGCTGGCTTGATCGCCGGCCTCGGATTGCGGCCCGTCACCGGGACGGTCCACGCGTCGATGCACGCCGGCGCCTTGCTCCGTGTCGGCGCTGGGCACGAACACGCCCTCGACCGTCATGTAGTAGAAGAGTCGCGGGCAGTACGCGTGCTCAGCCACGCCACGGGCTGGCCAGAGTGGCTCGTCCATTCGACGCTCCCGGGAAAGGACGCCATTTTGTCGTTGTTAACTTGTGAGTTGTCAACTCCTTTAATGCCTGTGTTTCAAGTACTAGGCCCGTTGCGCGGAAGAGTGGGGGGTAAAGTGGAGACCCAGAAGGCCGGAAGGGGCAGCAGGCAGGGAGAAGGATGGGGATAGACAAATTCTCGCATCACCGACGTCGGCTCCGTCCGCAATGTGACCCAGCCGCTCGCAACCGTTCCCGTCCAGAACCGAATCTGTGCAAATCAGTGAAATCTGAGGAAAAAACGCCTCCACAGATTGCACAGATCGACACAGATCAGACCGGCGCAAAACGGCCCAGTCCCGGGGCAGTCACCTATTTCGCCCGTTGCGTTCGAGCATCGCGGGCCACTGGTTACGACGACGAGGCTTTGGCGCTACGCCTGGACAACGCGCCCCGGCTCCGCTGGTTGAGCGGACCCACCGCCACCTCTTGATCCCTCGATCCCTTGATCCCTCGATCCCTCGCGATGCCGGCGCTCTTGGGTCTTCGCGGTTGCCTTAGCTGAAAGCCGATGGGTGATAGCGGAAAGCTTTCCTTATCACCCTAACACTTTATCACTTTGTCACCCAAAGCAGCGTCTCCCCGCCAGTGGCGCGCAACCACGCACAATCCGCGGACTTTGGCTGAGCGCTGACCGCTGCACGCCTGACATCCCTCTAGAATCAATAGAAAACACCGCGCCCCCGCGCGCAGAAAGGCACCCACTATGCGGCATTCGAAATGTCCCCCCTACTCACCTGTCACCTATCAACTGTCTCCGCGCGGCCGCCTTTGTCACCTCTTCGCCCCTCACCTATCTCCTCTCTCCGCGCAGCGGCGCCTCAGGTTATCAAAATCGAGTGCACATAATCCAAGAGTATCTGATCGCCTGCCCCCAAGACGCGATCCCACACGGCTTTTTATCAGACCGCTTGAGCACCTGAGGTGGCGCCGCGCCCAGCCGCCGCCGCTCGCGCCAGAACTATTCACTATCCCCCCTACCACTATCCACTATGCGCCGCAGGCCACTGACTCGGCCAGGCTGAGCAGTAGTCCTTTCCATTTCTTGCACAATTCCGGTATTTCGTACTGCATCAGATCCGCCAGCAGCACCAGGTCGCGCGCCTCCAGGGCGTCGCGCAGGTCACGCAGCCGCTCGACCAGGTCGGCCAGGCACTCGGCCACTGTGCCGCTTTCAATGCTGACCTGCAACAGGTTGCGCCCCACCAAGGCCCCGCTTTGCAGGACGACGTTCCGGCAGGTCTGCCAGGTCTTCAGAAAATCACCCATCCGCCGCACACCCTCCGCGCTCTGCCCCGCATTCAACTGCCGGGCGATTTCGGCCAAAGTATCGGCCGCCCGCTCCATCTCTTCGGCCATGGCACGCAGGGCCGCCACCGCCACCGTCGAACGGTCCGCGCTTTCCAGGTCCACCTGCACGTCGGGCAGCAACG
>JAAYXS010000473.1 GCA_012515775.1 Phycisphaerae bacterium | reverse complement strand
ACCGCACTGAGCGCGACCTTGCCCAGGTCATGCAGCAGGCCGGCGACGAAGACCTCCTGCGGATCGACACTCATGGGGCGGAGCGCCTCGGCCAAGGCGCGGGCCGCACATCCGACGGCCAGTGAGTGTTTCCAAAATTCAGGCGGATCGAAAATTCCGTCGCCGCCGGCTGACCTGGCCGGCAGACATTCAAAGACGCTCGCTGTCAGCGCCACGCTGCGCAAGCCCGCAAAACCAAGATGCGGAATGGCCTGCTCGAGCGTTTCAACCGGTCCGGGCAAATGCCCCGAGGCCGTATTGGCGATTGACAGCACTTTGGCTGTCAGAGACTGGTCCGCGCGCAGGATTTCGACCGCATCGGCCACCGAGCCGCGCGGCTCGGCGGGCATGGCGAGCAGCCTGACCGCAGCCGAAGAGAGCGTCGGCAAGCGGTCGAGGTGCGCGAGTGAGAGGTCCGGGTCCGGCCTGGCGCCCGGGCTAGACTCCAGACTAGGTTCGCTTGGCTCGCCCACTAACCAGTTCCATAATTCGATTGACGAGTTGCTCGATGCTAAATGGCTTTTGCAGGAAGTCGTCTGCTCCGGCCTCGAACAGCTTGTCGACGTCGCCAGGATCAATGGCACCCGAGACGAAGATGATTTTCACGTCCTTGAGCGATTTGTCGCTTCGGATGCTGCGGCAGACGGCGTTGCCTTTAATGTCGGGCAGCAGGTAGTCCAGAACGATCACATCGGGCTGGAATTCCCTGGTTCGCAGACCGGCGTCGAAGCCGGTTGCGGCCGTCTGCACGATAAAGCGGCCGTCTCTCTCCAATAGCTCGACCAACATTTCGACGATGGCGGGATCATCATCCACAACCAGGACCCGTGTGCGGCCCATCTCGAGGCGGTCAAGCGGGATATTGTTCTCTTTCATGAACTGAATCATGGCATCGCGTGGGATGCGCCTGAAACGGGAGCCCGGCACGCGAAAGCCCTTCAGTCGGCCGCTGTCGAAGCAGCGAATGACCGTCTGCTGGCTGAGGCTGCAGATCTCAGCCACCTCGCCAGTGGTGAAGACAGTCTTTAGGTGACCTGTCTTGTCCCTGCTGTTTATAGTCATACCCAGCCCTGGGCATTTTTGCCTATCTTTCCCAACTTCACAAGTGTAACGTAAAATGGAACTTGGGGCAAGCGAAGGCGGGTTGCGTCACACGCCTCGTGCAGGATTCGACAACATTTTGGATGGTTCTGTCTAGGTTATAGGGCTAAGATTGGCCCACTAAATTCAAGGCCAGCGTGTGCGAACGCACAGCCCTTTCCGCAAGGCGAAACCGTTCACGGTCGCGCAAAAAATGCTCATGACGGACCTTCGCCACGACCGGGCGCGCTGCCGGCGCTATCCACAGCTCGCGCGCCGCTGGCCTGCGGCAATGTATACCAGAAGCACTGACAGATCGGTGGGGTGAATACCGCTGACCCGCGCGGCCTGGCCGATGTTGCGCGGGCGCACTGCGGACCACCGCTCGACCGCTTCGCGCCGCAAGTGCGGCACTTGTGAGTAGTTCAAATCCGGTGGGATAGCCTGCTCTTCCCGGCGCCGGAATTCTTCAATCGACCTCTGCTGCCGCTGGAGATAGCCGGCGTACTTGATTTCCACAAGCGCCCGGCCCCACGTGTCCAGCTCCCGCGTGTATGGCTCCAACTCGGGAAATACCGCCGCGAAGCGTAACCCATCCTCCTCCGGACGGCGGATCCAGTCGGCCAGCGTCCGGCCCTCGAACCTCAGCACTTCCCAACTTTGAAGCAGCGCCGCCAGCTTGGCCGACTTGGCTTGGAATCTCTGCCACCGCTCGTCGTCAACGAGGCCGATTTCGCGCCCCAGCGGCGTCAGGCGCACGTCGGCGTTGTCGTACCGCAGGTGCAGCCGGTGCTCGGCTCGCGACGTGAACATGCGATAAGGCTCTGTCACACCGCGAGTTACGAGATCATCGATCATGACCCCGATGTACGCCTGATCGCGCCCGATGATCACCGGCGAGGCGCCCGCGCAGAACCGGGCCGCGTTGATACCGGCGATGATCCCTTGGCCGGCGGCTTCTTCGTAGCCGCTGCTGCCGTTGATCTGGCCGGCCAGGAACAAGCCCCGCACCCGCTTGGTCATCAGGCTGGCGTCGATCTGCTCGGGCGGAACGAAGTCGTATTCCACGGCGTAGCCCAATTGCAGAATGCGGGCGCGCTCAAGGCCGCGAATCGACGTAACTATTTGTGCCTGCACATCTTGCGGAAGCGACGTGCTGATTCCATTGGCGTAGATGCGCTCGCTGTCGCGTCCCTCCGGCTCGAGGAAGACCTGGTGGGCGCTCTTATCGGCGAAGCGTACGACCTTGTCCTCGATGCTCGGGCAATAGCGGGGCCCGCGCGACTGAATCTGGCCGGTGTACATCGGAGCGCGGTGCAGATTAGCCCGGATCAGCTCATGAACGCGCTCGTT
>JAAYXS010000472.1 GCA_012515775.1 Phycisphaerae bacterium | reverse complement strand
CGGCCGTCTCGACCGCTTCATCCGAGGCGGTCATGTCGGCCACGTCGGCGAAGGTCGTGATGCGCGAGTCCTCGGTGGCCGAGTCGCCGGCCATGGGCGTGGTGACGTTGGCCGCGCGCGCGAACGCCAGCGTGCCGCTGTCCATCACGTCGATCTCGGTCATCCGCGGCCCAACATCGACGAACAGCACGCGCTTCTGCCCCAGCCCGGCCAGGTGCTTGACGCTGATCAGGTTCGCATAGGGCCGCAGGCCGATGCGCAACGGCTGCAGCCCGGCCGCCTCGCAGGTGGCCTGCACGCCGCCCAGCACATCCTGGGTCACGGCGGCCAGAAGCACTTCCACCGCCAGACCGTTTTCGTCGCGGCGCTTGATGACGTAGTCAATCACTGCATCTTCAAGCGGGAAGGGCAGCTCCTTCATGGCTTGGAAGCGCACGGCGGCGGCCAACTCATGGTCGGGGGTGGGCGGCAACAGCAGGCGGTTGATGACGGCGCGGTCGCGGGGAATGTGCACGACCACGCGCTTATGACTCCAGCGATGGCGGCGCATCATTTGTTGGATGAACTGCCCGAGCGCGTCCGGGTTGTCCGGATCGACCGTATTCGGGATGCGGTGGGAATGGGCGTCTTCCAACTCGGCCCGGCCGCCGGCGATCTTGGCCACGACCAGGCGC
This sequence comes from Phycisphaerae bacterium, assembly GCA_012515775.1. Taxonomy (GTDB): domain Bacteria; phylum Planctomycetota; class Phycisphaerae; order UBA1845; family Fen-1342; genus JAAYXS01. The sequence continues at coordinate 4,112 of JAAYXS010000472.1, read as the reverse complement.
AATGAGCGGTGGTCCCAGTCCAGACACAGCATCTTGCGCGAGAGCCTTATCACCAAACGTCTCCTTGGCACATTAGCCGCCACGTGCCTCATTTTGGGCCGCGTCCCCGGCTATGTATTCATCATCTATGGGCCAGGCCAGGCCCAGGGCGGTCAGATCGCGGAAGTAGCGCACCTGCGCCACGGGGCCGACCATTTCAATAATCCATTCGCAACGCTTGACCACCTGGTTGTGATCCGCATACCCGAGCACTTCCACGCGGTACTGGTAGGACTTGGTGGTGATGTAAGGCGCAATCGCGTGGAAGGTAGCGGTGTCGACCCCGGCCGACAGCAGCCAGGCCGGCGTACGCGCGGCCGTCGGCGTAAGCGCGGGGCGAGCGGCGATGATGGCTTCGACGGCTTCGGGCGTTATGCCGGGAATCAAAGACAGCACGCGGGCCGAAGCGGTGTTGACATTGATCAGCCCCGGGATTCCCTGCTCCTGCTGTTGGCCCTGGGTTTGGCCCTGGCCTTGCGTCAGGCCCCCGCCCTGAAGCTGCCCCAGGAGCGCCTCGAGCTCGTCGCCACCGCTTTGTTCCTCGTCTTCCTCCTGCCCTGGTCTGATGGACTGACGCCTTCCTCGCTCTTTCTGATTGGCGTTTCCAGAAAAATCCGAGTCCTGCTCGTGCTCGCGCGCGGGGCTCCCACCTTGAGAGTCTGGATTCGCGGACGGCTGCTGGCCTTGGTTGCGCGGCCGGGGCTGGCGCGGGCCGGAATCGTGCGACTGGGCGGGCGTTTCGTTGTCTCGTTCCTGGTCGCCCTGACCCGCTTCTTCGCCCGAGCCCTCTTCGTCCTGCGACTCTTCCGAGGGCCGTCCTTGTTGTTCCTCGTTCTCCTGCGGTGACCGCTCTGCTGATCGCGGCACGCTGAAGCGGTCCACAATGTAGGGCAGTTGCTCCAGGGTGATCGGGCTGGCGGCCAGTGCCGCATCACCGTCCGTCTGCTCTTCGTCCGGCTGCAGCCCCTCGCGATACAGTTGCGCGACGTGGTTCAATTGGCTGAAGTCGAAGTTCTGTCCCTTGAGCTGCAGGATGAAATCGACGGCGCCCTGGCAGATTTCCAGTTCCTCGGGCGTGAAGTATTCTTCGATCTGGGCCGTGATGGTGGCGGTATCCAGGGCCAGGTTGATTCGCGGCTTGTTGTCCAGGGCCGTGTCCGGCTCGCGCGAGCAGATCGTCAGGAAATGGGCGAGGCCGCGATCGAGCGTCCCGTCGTGGTTGTCGTAAGGCGGAAACGACTCATCCCCGTCATTCTCGTTCTCATCAAGAATGCCGTTGCGGTTGACGTCCTCGCCGTACAGGATGGCCGCGTTGAAGCCCTTGACCAGCAACAGCTCTTCGATGGAATCGAACGGTCCGTTCTTGGCGTTGTACGGCGGCTCGAGCGTGTTGTAATAGTCGGACTCGGCCCCGCCCTCGCGCGTATCATTGTCCGCGTCGCGCCAGTCCAGCAGCGCGTTGATCAGCTCGGTTACGTTATCGACCTGCGGCAAGCGCGACAGCACATCGGTCAGCAGCGCCGCAACCTGCGCCTCGCTGGCCGTGTTCAGGTTCAGCTTGCCGGATTCGGGCGTAATGCCGAAGCGTATGCTCTTGTTGTCGAGACCACTGGGATCGCGGTCGCGGTCGGCCACCACGGAAAAGCGCCAGGCCGGCGTCGGAGCACCGCCCCCTTCGCGGGACAGTTCGCGCATGCCCGTCTTGGCCACGGGGTCGCGGTCGCGTTCGTAGAGTTCGCACCAGATCAGCTTGTGCCGAAAGCGCTCGGGCGAATCGAACCAGGCCGTGGCGTTGTGCGGCTCGAGCCGCAAGGTCGCAATCACCTCGTTCAGCCCGGACTCGGCCGCCAGCAGGGCCTGTTGCGAATCGGCGTGCGCGGTCGTGCCGTGGACTTCGGCACGCACGAAGAACACGAAGCTGGCCATCGTCACCGCCAGCAGGCTGATCACTAGCAGCACGATCGGCAGAATGAACCCGCCGCGCTGCGCCATCAGTACGCCTCCTCGACGCCGAACTGCTCGCCCATGTCCTGCCCGACGCGCTGCAGCGTGTTGGAGAAGAACTGATCGGCGGCCGGTATGCGCACGATCATGGCGTAGCGGTCCGGATGCGGCAGATCGTCGCCGAGCGGGAACAGCTCGATCGGGTAAGTGTCCTGGTCCTTGCCGTCCAACTCGGCCTGCGTAATGGAGTCGAACCCGACCGTGATTTGGATCAGGTGCGGCAGCGGGTTGCCTTGCGTCAGCTCCCACGTCCAGCGCCAGGCCGCGCCGTCGAAATAGCGGAATTCGAGGTAGCCCAACTCGTGCGACCACAGATCGTGCCGGATCTGTAGCGGATCGGTTTCGTCAATCAGGCTCTGGTTGAGCGTCCTCTTTTCGGTGCGGACGATGCCGCCCACCACCGGCTCGTTGTCCTCGGTCTTTTTGTTCGGATCGATCCAGAGTTCGTACTTCAGCTCGCGCAGATCGTGCTGGCCGGGCGGCAGTTGGTCGAACTCGCTGTAAAACTGGTATTGATGCTCCTCGGGTAGCGTGGTGGTCAGGAAGGTAATACTACGGCGATCGCCCACCAGACGCTGCTCGAGCGGGAAGCCGAAGCTCTCCTTGCCCACGCAGCCGCGCAACTCGGCCGCCAGCCGCCCGAGCACCTGGCGGGCGATTTCGGTGCGATCGGCGATCCGTGCCACCTGGTTGCGAACTTCCAAGCTCTGCCAATAGAAGGTAAACAGCGCGCCCATCAGCACCGCGATCAGCGAGACCGCGATCACCACCTCGAGCAGCGTCATCGCTCTAAAGCGGATTCGGGCAGCGCGCCGCCTCACTACCCACCTCCCTGGCTCTGCAGTTCTTCACGCAGGCGCATCAAATCTTCAATCGTGTATTGCCCGCCCGGGCCGCTCCCTTGTCGTATGGCCGGTTGCCCTGCACGTCCCGAGCGCCCGCCACCAGAGCGGGTTCCGCCCGACTGAACCCCCGCACCTTGCTGTCCGCTGCGGCCACGCCCGCCTGCCCGTGGCGTCACTGTGCCGCCGCCAGGCGGCGGACCGCCCGCCGGAGCGCTTACCCCTGCGCCGCCTCTGCCGGCCCGGCCGCCCAAGAGCCCGCCGACCACCTCCTCCAACTCGGCCTGCTCTTGCGGGCCAAAGCCGCTGGGAAGCTGAAACTCGCCCGGCAAGCTGCCGCCTTGCCCGAAATACTGCTGCAGGAGCGGCACCAGCGCCGGCAGCAGGCTAATGATCAACTGCGGGTCTGCGTTGACCAGCGCAATCAGTCTCTGCGGATCAAAGTCGGTCGGGTCAAGCCCCTCCGGCAGCAGCGCGGTGATTTCGTCAAGCTTGTCCGCCGGCAGGCCGAAATCCTCCACCAAGTTGATCTTCGGCCGAGCAGCTTTGAGCAACACGGCCTGGCTCAGCAGACGTCCGCCGGCACCGGTGCGCGCATCATCTTCCGACTGATACAGCACCGAGATGCGGATTTGACCCAGGCCCGCGACCTCTTCGATCGGCTTGAATTCGATCTCGTAGAACCAGCCGGGCAGGTCGTCGCCAAACTCGTTTTCAAAACGCTCCTCGGTGAGCAGCCGATCCTGCAGTTCAGGGTCGTACTCGACCAGCCCCAGCACGCGCTCCAACAGCGCCCCGGCGCGCGTCCGGAGGTCGGCGGCCTCCGTGGCACGCAGCCCGCTGACAAGCTGCGCTCCGAAGATGCCCAGCGCGCCGACCATGATTGCCATAGCCAGCACGACTTCGAGCAGCAGCGCAGCGCGTCCGCGCCACCCTTGGCTCCGAGCCTTGTTTCCTTGCTCCCTGCGGCATTTCATGGCCGGTACGGCTCCCAACCCGCCTCTTCCCACTGGGCCCTTTCCTGCTCCGCCTCCTGGTCGAGATTGATGGCCGGCGGCGGCTCGACTTCGCCCGGCTTCAAGGTCGGCAGCTCTTCCACTGCCAGGCGTCCCACGCGGCCGTCAAGCGTTAGTTGAAAACCGCGCCCGGTATCGTCGCGTATCAGCCAGCGCAGCGAGCGGCTGGTTCCATCGGGATTGAAGGTGATGTCGATCGGCTGTTCGAAGT
>JAAYXS010000471.1 GCA_012515775.1 Phycisphaerae bacterium | reverse complement strand
CGGCGGAGTTGAGGCAGCGTACTCCCCACTGTCGCCGCAGCACGAGCGGCAGCAGCAAAGCGAGGCTTGCCGTCGCGACCGCGATCAAGCTGGCGCCGCGCAAGGCGCGCAGCGTGGGACTGGGCAGGAACCAGGTCGCGCCGAGCACCAGTGCAAACAGAATTACGGCATCGGTCAGGCGCGTTACGACCATGATGCCAAGCGATTGAATGCGGCTGAGGTCCGCCAAACGCCCCAGGGCATGCGCCCCGACCGCTTCGCCGAGCTTGCCCGGCAGGATTGCGTTAGCTCCCTGTCCGATGCCGGCCGCCAGCGCCAGGGGGCCAATCCGCGCGGCACCCTGCTGCGCCAGCACCACCCGCCAGCGCAGGGCACGCCACAAGATCGAGGAGCATAACAGCGGCACGCACAACCCCAGCAGACGCCAATTCGCGCCGGCCAGTGCGGCACCCGCTGCGGGCCAGTCCACCTTGCGCACCGCCAGCCAGCCGAATACGCCGGCCGTGCTGAGCCCTACCGCGGTCACCAGCCATTTCCGCAACTTTCGTGCCCTGCCGAAGAGTCACCGCGCCAGTCCGGCCGCAGACCGTCGGCCGACTTCCGATCCCACACGGATTCAGTCTATTGGCTGCTGCCTGGCCGTCAACTGACGTGGCCAGGCGAATTATTTCGGGGCGAACCACTCTGCGGCCGCCCGCCAGTCGCCAAGCTCCTGCAGATCGATTTTAAGCTCGCCGCGGCGCTGCTTGGTCGGCCGGTCAGGCGAGTGGGTGACCGGCAGGTCGCGCATGCCGTGAAGCTGCGGCAGCGTCGCGTCGCGCGTGGCCGCCCAGATGAAATGCGGAGGGCTCCACGGATGCAGAGTAGTGGCCACGCCGAATTCGTCGTACAGGACGCGTTCGGCCGCGCAGTGAGTCCAGTGCGGTTGAATCACGTGAATGCCATTTATGTTCTGCGCCGCGTTCTGCGCCAGGATTTGCTGAGTTAGGCGGAGTTCGAGCGCTTGTGGGCCGATGATTCCGCGGCGCGTCTGTTCAGAGCACACCGTTGCTGCCCGCGCGGCGACCAGGACCATGAGCACGCTGAGTATGCCTGCGCGCGGAACGACGCCGCGCAACGCGAACGCCGTCAGAACAACGAGCAGTGCCGCCAGGCTGAAGAGCGAGCGGTAGGCCGCCCAGTTGTCGGCGATCATCAGGTTTGGCAGGTACACTATTGGAGCGGCTGCGAGCAAGCCCACAACGGCCAGCACCGAACGCCATTCCCGGCGCCAGCCATAGCAGATGATCGCCAGTATGACAATTGCCACGACGATTGTTGACACAGTCGTGCCGGGCGCAAGCTCAAACAGCGCGCTGGCGTTGTGGAGCGGCCCTTGGATAAACCACTGCAACTTCGCGCCGATGTTGGTCACCGCGGAGGCGCGTGGGTTGGGAGCGCTTTGCAGAACGATGGATAAGTATGGCAGTAGGGCCCCGGCGGCGAATATGAGCAGGCCGCGGATGCCCGTGGCGATCTTGCGTCGTGGTTCGACGGCGCGCGTTGGAAGCTGGTCGAGAATGAGCCACACCAGGTAGAACATGGCGCAAGGCTGATACATCCAGAACGTGGCACTAAGGCTGGCAATGGCGCCCAGTCCGCAAACGATGCCCTTCCAGAGCGGCTTCCAGGTCAT
>JAAYXS010000470.1 GCA_012515775.1 Phycisphaerae bacterium | reverse complement strand
GGACGCGAAACAAGGACCCCAGGGTTGCGGTTTCGCGATGTTCTGCGCTCAGGTGCGGCGCCTAGCTGGTCCCAACGCGTTTGACGCGGTGCACCAGCGTTTGGGCCGAGGTCTTGATGCCGCGCAGCAAGCCCATGAGTTGCTCGCGGTTGGGGGCGTATTCCATCGCGACGTCCGTATAGATGAGACCCTTTTCCACCAGCTCGGCCAGCGAGGCTGTAAAGGTACACATGCCGGACTGCGCGCTGCCGGCGATGATTTCCGGCAAATCGTTATCCGCGCCTTCGCGAATCTTCTCGCGCACGATGCCTTCGCCCAGCAGAATTTCGACGGCCGGGACCCGGCTGATGTCCGGGTCAATTGCCGGCAAAAGACGTTGGGCGCAGATGGCGCGGATGCTGTTGGAGAGCGAGCTGCGGATGAATTGGTGCTGGTCCGGCGGGAAGAATTCGAGAATACGCCCGAAGGCCTGCATGGTGTCGGCCGTGTGCAGCGTGCAGAAGACCAGGTGGCCGGTTTCGGCAGCCTGCAGCGCGGCGAGCATGGTTTCCTTGTCGCGCATCTCGCCCACGAAGATGACGTCCGGGTCTTGGCGGACGGCGGCACGCAACGCATCTGAGAATTGGAACACGTCCAAGCCGATTTCACGCTGGCTGACGATGCTCATTTTCGGCTTGAACGCGTATTCTATCGGATCCTCGATGCTGATGATGTTCAGCGCCTGGGTCTCGTTGATGTGGTCGATCATCGCGGCCTGGGTCGTGCTTTTGCCGCACCCCGTAACGCCACAAACGATGATAATGCCCTCCTGCGACTCGCGGGCCAACTTTTCATAAATGGGGGGCAGGTGCAGTTCCTCGAAGTTCGGGATCTCGCCCTTCACGCGGCGAATGGCGGCGTGCATCTCGCCCGAGGCCTTCATGACATTGATGCGGAAACGGTCGCCGCTGTGCAAATGGTAGGCGAAATCCAGCCCGCCCCGCTCTTCATAGTCGCTCATGCGGCGCTGCGGCAGGATGGGCTGCATGATGCGTTCGACCTCGTTCTTGCCCTGCTCGAACGGGGCCAGGGCCGAGCGGCGCAGCTCACCGCCAACGCGGTAAACCGGCGGCAGACCACTCTTGAGGTGCAGGTCGCTGGCCTGCACTTCGGCCATTTTCTCCAACAGCGGGATCACGGAATCGACGCGCGGCAAATGCGGCATAGCACACCTCAAACCCGAGGGACAGGTGAATGCCAGATGCCGCATGATACGTGCGGCCGGCCGTCGGCGGCAAGAGTAAGTTCACGCGTCCCTGCAATCCGCTGTGAGGCCGTCCGCAGTTATGGGGCCGGCGCCGGAGTCTCCCAGAGGGTGGGCGACCAACCCTCGCTGATCGTGAGAAAGGTGGCGCCGTCGAGCGAATAACACAAGGCCTCGCCTTGAAGTTCGCTGGGCAGGTTCAACTGCATGGGTTTGACCGTGAAGCTTCGATCGAAGCTCTGGTCATTCGCGCCCGCCGGCAAACGCCACTCCCAGCCGTTGACGTAGCAGCGGACTGCCAGGCGGCGACCATCGGGTGAGATGTCGGCGGCCGTTACGATGCGGCTCAAGCCGATCATGGCCATCGGCAGCTCCACCGTGCACAGTTCCCGAAGGGTCTGTTCGTTCTGATTCCACGGCGCGGGCAGCTTGTAAACGATGCTGCGGCCATCGATACGTTTCGTAAGGATGTAGCCATCGCCGGTTCGCGGGTGAACGCAGAAGGCCTCGGCGTCGGCCGGGCCGCCGGCGTAGCGGAGCATGTAGCGGGCCGGATGGACCTGGATGACGGCCGGCGTCTGGGCCGGACCACTCGCGGTTTTATCGCGCTGGGGCAGAGGCGGTTCCGGGAAACGGTAGATGCTGACGTTCCTGCGCGCGGCCTTGTTGTCGCCGATGTCCGCGACGCACACGTCGAAGACGCCCGGGCGCTCGCCGGGCGCCAGCGCGATGTCCTCGCAGTCACGCGCCTCCACGCCATTGAGCCGGATTTCCAGGAGTACGCGGCCGGCACGGTCGATCAAATACACGCACGGGGCGCAGCCGGAATCATTATGAATGTAATAGCAGCCGGGATTGAGCCGGCTGGCAGCGATGCCGGAGGCTTCATTGATGCGCGAGTCGGTGACTTGGGCGAGCGCGACGGGCTGCCCAGGTCGCGCGGGAGAGGCAATCAGCAGGCAGCTCAGCAGGCCAACGGCAATCCGCCCAGCCTTTGTGGGCTTCAAAAAACACCTTGCCCCGAAAAACGACCTCATGCGGGCCAGAGCTATCACGTACACTCCCAGGCAGCGGCCAAGATAGCCTCATCGCAGCTATCAGGCGAGCACATATTATGCCTCTGATGAGAACGGTCCGCCTCACGCGGCCGGCGTAGATTGGCCCGCGGCTTTTTCGCGCAGAAACGACACGACCTCCGGGAAATGGAACACCAGCCGCAGCAACGTGTTCATACTCCGCGACTGGAACACGTGTCCGTTTTCCCAGCGCGACAGCGAATTGCTGCCCAGCCCCAGTAGCTCCTGCAGTTCTTGCTGACTCAAGCCCAGCCGCTCGCGCCCTTGCCGGATTTCGTCGGGCGTAAGCAAACCCAGTTGTTTGGACGTCTCGATTGTGATTTGCCAACTGGCCGCATCGTCCAGCAAAATCGTATCGTGCGGGTGCTCTGGGCGGCATTCTGGATTGGTGCAGGCAATAACCAGCAGATCGGGAATGCGTATCTTCACCGGCGGCCGGCCGTCGTGGCTGATTTCGTACTCATAGAGCCAGGGTACACGTCGCAGGCTTCGCTGTCCGCACACATGACAGCGTCTCGTTTCGAGTTCGCGCGCCATACCTGTCACCCCTTTCCGTAGTCGCGTTTGACGCTTATCACGGTCACGCACGGCTCGCGGTAATC
>JAAYXS010000469.1 GCA_012515775.1 Phycisphaerae bacterium | reverse complement strand
TTGGATCCCGAGTGGCGCTCCAATTTGCTGCAGTGCGCGCAGGACTTGCAGCAGGCGGACGCTGAGGACCCGCTGGGCAGCATAACCGAGGCCGCCGCGCGGCTGGCGATGGCGGTGGAGGACCCGCAGGAGCGGGTGCAGGGCGAGGCGGCGTTGCAACGCGCCATAAGCCTGAACGAGAATGCCCCCTGGGTGGTGCTGACGCGCATCCAGCACGAGCTGCACGAGGCTGACGCGCGACTGGCTAAACTGGTCCGGGACCGCGCCCCGCTCGAAGAGCGTGAGAAGCTCGCGGCGGATTTTACTCAGCGCGCCATGCAATTCCTGGGTGCCGCCGTGGAAGCCAACCCTACTGACCGGAAACTCGTTACTGAATACGTCGGGCTGCTGCAAGGGGAGAAGAAGATCACGGAAGCGCGGGCCGTGCTGGACCGCGCTCTCGAGCAAGCCCCCGAAGCGGCGGACCTGCATACCGCCATGGCCACTTTTCTGCTGTGGCAGGCGCGCGAACAGCGCTCCCAGCTCTCGGCGGAGGAGTACGCCGCCCTGCTCGATGAGGCTTTGGAGCACAGCGTCGAGGCGACGCGGCTCTCACCCGGAATGTTCCAGGCCCATATCGCTCACGTTCAGGCAGAGTTGATGCGCGACGCCCAGCAGGCGGACGCGCCGATCGCCCCGGAGCGCTATGAGGCGGCGCTGCGCATCTGCGAGCAGGCGTTGCAGTCAACCGTCGGCATACAGAGTATCGACGCCTGGCGTGGCGCGCGGCTGTACCAGGAGGCTTTGCTCCACATCCAGGCGTTCAATACCGCGGTGCAGTTTGTGGTCAGCCCGGGCCAAGCGGCAGACCGTGAACAACGGATGGAGTGGGTGCGAAAATTCCGCGAGGCCATCGAGGCCCGCTATCCGGATCAGGCGTTCACCTGGTACGTCCGGGGCTTGGCGCACATGACGGAAAACGACGCCGGCAACGCCATCCAGGCCTTCGAGAACGCCAAGCGAATAGAACAAGCTAACCCGCGCGTGGCGCTCTACCTCTGGCGCCACGGCTTCAGCGGCATTTTGCCGGTTCACCGGCTGGCGATTTTGTACGGTCAGTTGAACGAACCGGGGATAGCGCTGAACTTGACCGAGGAGGCGCTGCGTCGCTACGCCGAAATCCAACCCGGCCAGGTTCCGCCGATGGAACTGTGCATCAACCGCGCGGAACTGCTCGGAACGTTGAACCGCTCCCAGGATGCTCTCGATTACATCCAGGTCCTGCGCCACGAATATGCGGCGGTGCTGAACGACTCCGATCGCGAGCGACTGGCCTTCGCGGAAGCCAAGGCGCTGAGTCTGTCCCAACGCGGCAGCGAGGCGGCCAGCGCCCTGCCGAAAGCCGATACCCCGGCCAGCCTGCTGATGCAGGCCAAGCTGGCGCTCGTGGCACAGGACCGCGAGATGGCCGCGGCGCGCCTGCAGGCGCTGTTCGCGGCGGCCGGCGTGCAGCCGGAGCAGGTCATTGAGGGTCTGGGGCTGCTGGCGCCATTGCTGACTGAGCCGGAGCAGCGTCAGCAGGTGCGGGCGGGATTGGCGGAACTTCGGAAGCGTTTTGCAAACGATGCGGCGCTGCTGCGGCGTCTGGATCAGTACGACGCGGTGCTGACCTACACGGATCCGGAGCAACTCGATCAGAAGCTGCTGGAGTTGATCGCCGCCGAGCCGGAGGGTCCCGAGCGCGCCCGGCACTATTTCGATTTTTACGTGGCGCGCGAGCGCTATGCCGAGGCGCAGAAATACCTGGACCAGATGGAAGCCGGCGGGCACGCTGATCCGACGGTGCTGGGCCGCCAGTTTGAGTTGGCTGTGCGCAACGAGGACTTCCAGCGGGCCGAGCAGTATGCGGCCCGGCTGGCGCAAGTCAACGGAGGAGCCGGCGCAGATAACGCGGGCGGAGCGGTATTCCGCGGGCAACTGGCATTGGCGCGGGGTCAGGCCGAAGACGCGGTGCGCGAGTTCCGTGCGGCCCAAGACGCCCTGCCGCGTTCTTCCACGCTTCAGGTTCAACTGGGGCAAGCGCTACTGGCGGCCAATCGCGTGGATGAAGCGCTGGAAGCTCTCCGTGAAGCGTATGACTTGAATCCAAACAACTTCACCGCCAACGTCCTGTTGGATGACGTTTACTACCGGCGCGTCAGTGAGGATCGTCGCCCGGATGACTGGGAGAAGTACCTGGAGCAGGCCGCCCGCTTGCGGCCGCGCAACCAATACGTGGTTGAGAATGCGGACCGTGCCGACCCGCAGGCGGGAATCGAGGTGCGCGAGCAGCGGCGCGCGGCCGAGCCGCAGAATGTGGAAAACCTGATTCGGTTAGCCCAGCTCTACGCGAACAAGCGGGTCGGCAATGTCGAGCGCGCCGCCGAACGGCTGCAGGAAGCAGCCCGCTTGCAGCCGGGGAATTTGGAGGTGGCGCGGGCCGCAGTGCAGCTTTTTGGCACGCACGGGCAGCGGGCTGCGGGGGAACAGATTTTGGCGGCCTGCCTGGAGCAGTACAGCGGAGCCGAACGCGTGCCGGTCCAGGTGCTATTGGCCCGTTTTTACAATCTGCTGGGCGATACAGCCGCCGCCGAGCAGGCTTTTGCGACGGCGCGGCAAATGGCGCTAGAGAAACCCGAGCAGCCGGGTCAACCGAACGACGTCTTGCTGGGCGTGGAACTGGAGCTGGTGAATTTCTACCGCGGGCTTCCGGGGCGGGCGCGCGACACCATCACGGCGGCCCGCTGGGTGCTGGACAAGCTGAATGCGAAAGTTGACAAGGATCTGCCGCGGATGCAGTTCGCGCGGCAGGCCATCATCCGCGCCCTGCTGGAACTGAGGCAGTTGGGCGAGGCTGAAAAGGAAATCAACAATTACCTGGAAAATTTCGGGGACGATGCGGCCGGTGCGATGCTCCAAGCGCAGCTCAAGTTGGCACAACGGCAATGGCAGGAAGCCTACGCTGCTCTGACACGGGTGTTGCAGAAGGCCCCCAATCACTCCGGGGCGCTGTTGCAACGCGGTGGACTGGCAATGCGGCTCGGCATGAGCGGCGAGGCGGCCGCGGACCTGATGAAGGCCCGTGACGCGGCTAAGGCGGCCCTCGACCGTGTACCGGCCGAGAAGCGGGCACAGAGCAGCGAGCTCAAGCTTTACGCTGCGGTCTGCGCCGAGTTGGCAACTACGTACGAAATCGAGGAACAATACGAACTGGGCGAAAGCACGCTGCGGCAAATCATCGACCTGTACGGGCCGGAGCACAGCGCGCAGCAGCGCGAAACGGTCCGGCGCTTATTGCGGCTTTATGAGCGTTGGGGCCGCCCGGAAAAGGCGCAACAGGTAATCAGCGAATTCATGGCGCGGCACGCCGACGACCCATTCTGGCCGGCGCGGTTGGCCGAAGCGCGTACCCAGCAGGCCCAGAAGTACATTCAGCAGGCCGAGGCGGCCGCCAACCTGGACAACCGTGCGGACGAGAAGAAGTACCGCACCGCAGCCGAAAGCGAGTACCTCGCCGCGGCGCGCTACTATGAGAACGCCCAGCAGCTCGCCGCGGCCCAGAAGCAGCCTGGGCATTTAATGTTCGTGGCTTTCCAGTTGGATGCGCTGGCGGCGGCCAAGCGGACCGACCGGGCCTTGGAGCTGTTTCGCAGCCTTGAGGGACAGCCCGGCGTAACGGTGCCGCCCATCGTCTACGCCGCAATGATCCGCGTTTACCAGGAGAGTGGCCAGCGACCGCAATCCCTGGTAGCCCTGGAGAAGGCTATCGTCTCAGCATACCGCGAGGGTGGCGGCGCCATCCCGAGCGTGATGGGCTTCGCCGGCGCCCACTTGCCGGCCGACTCGGTGGCTACCGTGATTAGGGAGCTGATCAAGAAGGTGCCATCCGACAGCCGCGAGTCCCTTGTATTGCACAATCTGCTGGCGACGCAGTTACTCGAGATGAATCAGGCGACCGAGGTGTTGGCGACGGTCGAACACGTTTTGGCCAAAGCACCGCCCAACTCGTCCGAGCGGTTGGCTGCGATGCTGGCTCGCCAACAGGCGCTTCTGGCAAGCGGGCAGGTGGACGCCGCCCTGGCAGCATTGGAGGAGATTGTCCGCATCAACCCGGATAACGCCCTGGTGCTGAACAACCTGGCCTACCTGTTGGTCGATTCCGGCAATCGCCCGGCCGAGGCGCTACCCTACGCGGAACGGGCGCGTGAGCTGGCCGGTTCGGATCCCTCTGTACTGGATACGGTCGGCTGGGTATATATGCGGAATGGGCGGCACGAACAGGCCGAGGCGGCCTTGAAGGAAGCTCTGGCGCAGAACCCATTCAGCGCGATCGCCAATTACCACCTGGGGTTGCTCTACCAGGCAATGGGGCGTAACCCGGCGGCCCGCATAGCGCTACAGCGGGCGCTGGAATACGCAGCCAGGGAAAAGAACGACGAATTGCAGCGGAAGGCGCAAGAAGCGCTAAGCGAGCTTCATTAGCGACGGCCGGAACCGATTCGGGCCGCGGTTCTGTTGCGTCCAGCGAGGACGTTTGCTACGAGGTGGCGATGAGTACCATGACAGATGCCCAAGGGATTGTCAGACGCGCACCCTTCTCACCGGCGTGGCCGCCGGCGGGCGAGC
>JAAYXS010000468.1 GCA_012515775.1 Phycisphaerae bacterium | reverse complement strand
TCCCGTCCGGCCCGCACTCGACCGTGTACTTCGGCGGCTTCAGTCAGGGCGCCTTCGCAATTTCCGAGCAGGTGGATCCCTACAACCGGGATCACGCCGACGATGCGATCATCTTCACCAGGACTTACGATGTGGCCTTTCGCCGGCATCCCACGTTCGAACAGATGGCGCAGGCCGTAGGCAACACCGTGGCCCACGAGTTAGGCCACTTGCTCGGCCTGGTGCACACCGCCGACTGCGCGGACCTGATGGACACGAGGTGCACAAACGACAGCATCCTTGTTCCGCAGCAATTCGGGACGGCCGTGCTCGACCACAGCGTATTTTCGCTCGGCCTACAGAATGAGCTTGAGTTGCTGGATTGGATATTGGGATTTGTCGGGCTGTGATTCAGAAATCGGGGAGTTCGCCTCCCTGATCGCTTAGCCTGAACCGCTGACCTAAGCTTCGGCTCTGCCCTAAACCCAAACTGCGGCGCCGCTGGAAGCAAATTGCCTCGGGCGGGCCGCAGTATTCGTGCTCGTTAAGCGGTCGTCCGCTGGACGCCGCGTTTTTTTCGCCGTCTACCTTAGAAGATCGGCGTTCCCCAGCGCTTGTCGTATACCTCGTCGTTAATAATCGCGAAGAAACCGTTATCGTCTACGTCAAAAGCGTAAATCGCGTCCGAGATGCCGCGCGACAGGAACCAGTAGCGCAGCGCCTCGTGCAATTCCTGCTCCTCAGCCTCGTAGTCGATCGGCAAATCGACTGATCGAACCTCGGTGTTATCGAAGCCGCAACGCGGCACGCATCGAATTGAGGTGGCCGTCTTCTTCATCGCCGACAAGCCTTTCCTGTAATCCGGTCCGGCTGCCCTTACGCTTTATTATACTCTTCCGGACGGACCATTTAAAGCTTTGTAAACCGCTGAATTTAAAAACAGCGTGCCGGCGGGGCGTATTCCCGTCCCGGGCGAAGAGGACAGATTTATTCGGTCCAACGACGACATTACACGCTCTCACGGCTGCGTCGGCAGCGCATCAATTAGCTGGTCGATCTCCTCTGTCGAGTTATAAAAATGCGGGCTGGCCCGGAGCCGGCCCAGCCGAGAGGCGACCACGATTCTGAACTCGTTGCGCAGGTGCTTGCGCAAAGCTTGCAGGTCGTGTGCGTCGGACGAGAACGTCACGATTCCGCTCCACTCGCTAGGTGTCCGCGGGCTGTGAACCTGCCAATTCTTGCGGTGCAGGCCTTCTACAAGCCGGTCTGTAAGGTCCTTGACGCGCTTTTGGACCTGATCGATACCAAATTCGAGCAGCAGATTAATCGAAGCCCCGAGCGCGCACACGCCGGCCAGGTTGTAAACCCCGCTGTCGAAGCGCTGCGCGTCATCCCGCAGGTCGATCTTTATCTCATTCGTATCGAAGCCCTGCTTCATCGCCAGGTAGCCGATCTCGACCGGATGCAAATGCCCGATCAGCTCACGCCGGCAGTAAAACAGCCCCGCTCCCTCCGGGCCGCACAGCCACTTATGCCCGTCGGCCGCCAGAAAATCGATGTTCATGGCCCGCACGTCGAACGGGTGGACACCTAGGGCCTGGATCGCATCCACGAAGAAGAGCACGCCACGCTCTTTGCACAGCTCGCCCAGGCGCGTCAGGTCGATCCGGAACCCGTTCGACCACTGGACGGCTGAAATCGCCACGACGCGCGTGCGCCGGTCAATGGCCGCCGCGAGACGATCGAAGGGAATGCGCCCGTCTTCCTCGGCGACGCGTTTCAGCGTGACGCCGCGCGATTCGAGGTTCAGCCAGGGGTAAACGTTTGCGGCGAACTCCATGCTGGTCGAGACGACATTGTCGCCGGTCACCCACTGGATGCCGTTGGCGACATAGTTGATGCCCTCAGAGGTGTTCTTGATGAACGTGACCTCCTCGGGATCAGCGTTCAGCAGGCGGGCCGCCGCGCGCCGGACGCGCTCGGCCGCCCGGTAGTAGGTCCCCTCGAGGTAGGCGGCCGCGGCCATCTCGTGGGCGTAGCCGGCCATAGCCTCAGCCGCCGGGCCCGAGAGCGGCGCGATGGCGGCATGGTTCTGAAAGTTGTAGTGCCGCGTGATCGGGAACTGAGCTCGGAGTTCTTCGAGGTTCATGGCTGCCACACTTAGTCCGTTAACCCGTCCGTCCAATTTTAGTGCTTGCCAAAAGGCGCTATTTGCGCCAGGTTTTGAATTCAGGTCATATCGGCGGTCGGAATACGCCGCCGCCGAAGGCAGACCTATTAATTTATCGGCACGCAGACGTTTGCCCCATAGCAGAGGCGTTTCGTCCAAGATATTATCGCGTATACTGCCCCGGTTCGACCCGGAACGCTGTTTTGGGGTGCTTTGCCATGAGCGAGATGACGCCGCGACAAATTGTGGAAGCGCTTGACCGCCACATTGTCGGCCAGGATGAAGCCAAGCGGGCCGTTGCGGTGGCGATCCGCAACCGCTGGCGGCGGCTACAGTTGGGGCCGGGGCTGCGCGAAGATGTTTTCCCCAAGAACATCCTGATGATCGGGCCGACCGGCGTAGGCAAGACTGAGATCGCGCGGCGCCTGGCGCAGTTGATAAAGGCGCCTTTCATCAAGGTCGAGGCCACCAAGTTCACGGAGGTCGGGTACGTCGGGCGGGACGTCGACAGTATTGTTCGCGATTTGGTCGAGCGGTCGCTCTTGCTGGAGCGCGAGCGGGCCGCCGAAGGCATTCGCGAGCGCGCCACACGCCTGGCCGAGGACCGCGTTCTCGATCAGCTCCTACCCCTGGGCCGCAGCGAGTCCGCCGACCCGGAACAGGCCGAACGTCGGCAACGGACGCGCGAGAAGATTCGCGCCCAGATTCACTCCGGCGGTCTGGAGGACCGGACGGTCGAGATCGAGCTGGAAGAGCGCGCCGTGCCCTTGCACATCATGTCGACCACCGGACTGGACCAGATGGGGCCCGAGTTCGAAAAGCTGATGGAGCGGATCATGCCGCCGCGCACGCGCCGCCGGCGGGCCCCCATCAGCCAAGCGCTCGAGATCATGACGCAGCAGGAGATCGATCGCCTGATCGATCAGGACGCCCTGCAAGCCGCGGCTATCCAGCGGGCCGAGGAAAGCGGCGTGGTCTTCCTGGACGAGATCGACAAGGTCTGCGGCAGCCCGCTGGGCGAGGGCGGCGGGCCGGAGGTGTCGCGCAGCGGTGTGCAACGCGATTTGTTGCCGCTGGTGGAAGGCACGACCGTCAGCACGCGCTACGGATTGGTGCGCACGCACCACATTCTCTTCATCGCGGCCGGGGCGTTCACGCAGGCCCGGCCGAGCGATTTGATGCCCGAGCTGCAAGGCCGGTTCGCCAACCGCGTCACGTTGCAGGACCTGACGGCGGAAGACTACTACCGCATTCTCACCGAGCCCGAGAATGCGCTCATCAAGCAGCAAATCGCGCTGCTGAGCACGGAAGGCGTGACTCTGAACGTTACGGATGAGGCTATTCAAGAAATGGCCCGTATGGCGTATCGCGCCAATGAAGTGCTGGAGAACATCGGCGCCCGCCGTCTATACACGATTATCGAGAAAGTGTTCGGCGAAATCTCCTTCAACGCCTCTGATGCGGTCAACAAGCAAGTGACCGTGGACGTAGACTACGTCCACATGCGGCTGGCGGATGTCCTGGAAGACGAGGAACGCAG
>JAAYXS010000063.1 GCA_012515775.1 Phycisphaerae bacterium | reverse complement strand
GTGCCCCCGCGGCTTTCAAGCTGACGGCCGATCTGGCGGCATTGCTGGAACCGGCCGCCGCCCAGGACCACGTGGTCTCGGCCGAGTTAAACGTCACTGGCATGCACTTTCCGACGCGACCGGGCGATGCCGCGTTCGTTGACTCCCCGCGGCTGCCTCGCAGCGTCCGCACCGTCTTAAACGACTTTCGCCCCAGCGGCCTGTTCAGTCTGTTGGTGCAGGCGCGCCGAGTTTGGGACGCAGAGACGGGTGGTGAACGGCTGCACGTGGAAGGTTGGTTGGATGCCCAGGGCGTGCGCTGCCGGTATCACACTTTTCCTTACGAGTTCACCGAAGCGCGCGGGCGAACGACCTTCTCGCCCCGCGGCCTCGACCTGGATCTCACGGCGCGCCACGGCCCGGCACACGCCACAGCCACGGGCCACGTGAACCGGGCCGCGCACGCAACCGGCTTTGATCTGACTATCAGCGGGACCAACGTGCCTCTGGATGGCGATCTGGCCGCGGCGCTGCCGAGCAAATACCGCCGGTTGTGGGAACAGACGGATCCGAGCGGCAGTTGCGACGTCACGGTGCGGTTGCAGCGCGAGGACGGTCCCCCCGAACTTCCGGAAAACCCGCCGACGGAAACCTTCATCAGCGCTGATCTGGGTGACGGCAGCAGCATCCTGCTCGAGCCGGGCAAGCGGTTGGAGCAGGCCAGCGGACATTTCGAGATCGCGGAGGGCTTCATCGAAATTCAGGACCTGCGCGGCTACCTCGAGGGGAGCCCGGCGATGATCGCCGGCACGGTGGGAGTGGACAGCGGCGAAGCCGACGTGCGCATTGCGGTGAGCGATGTTCCGGTGAAGCGCAGCATCAGCGTGGAGGAGCGCGCCGATGACACGCCGGCTCAGATAAACTTCGACGGTCAAGCAGATGTGGCCGGGAGGATTCACACTGCGGGCGAGCCCGGGACGCGCAGCGACGCCTATGTCGTGCATCTGCGCCGCGGCACGCTGACCGGCTTCGACCCGGAGCTGCAATGGGGCGACTGTCACGGCCGGCTCATCATCTCCGATCGCGAGAGCGTGATCGGGTCATTTGAGGCGCGGCAGGGCGCGGCGCGGCTGACGGCCGCTGGAACGCTGCCGGGGAGCAAAGGCGGACCGGTCACGCTGGACGTGAACATTGCCCAGGCCGAAATGGAGACGCTGGCGCGACAATTGGTTCCGCCGCGCTGGCGGGCACAGGTTGAGGCCTTGGGGCTGGCCGGTCTGGGGGATGTGCAGCTCCGGTTGCGACCCGAAAGCGAACCGGAAGGCAACCCGCAGCAGATCGCGGAAATTCAGTTGTCGGCTGAGCGCATGGAGCCGAGTGCGCTGCCGCTCGACATGTCTGACATCCAAGCGCAGGCGCGCCTTACGTCAGACGGCGTTGAGATTGTGGAGGCTCAAGCGCGCTGCGGAGAGGCCGGCCAACTGGAGGCATCGGGCGAGCTGTCGGACAGCGAAAACGGCTGGACAGCCCGATTCAGCGCGGCAGCGCGCGATGTCGATCTCTCGCCCAGCGTAACCGAAGCGCTTCCGGCCGAGCTGGCGCGCATCGTGCGGCGGCTGGAGGCGCAAGGCCGGCTGCAACTGGAGATTACCGGGGCGCGTTTGGCTGAGCGGGATGGCGTCGCATGGAACTTCGGTGGACAACTTGTGCTTTCCGACGGCGCGTTGCAGCTTGGTGTGCCGCTGGATGATATCGAGGGCGGTCTAAGCGGAACGTGTCGCATCGATCCCGCGGGCGGGGTCGGCCTGGACGGGGCGTTGCGTATCGAAAGCGGCACGCTGGCTGGTCGTCGGCTGGCCGGGCTCGCGGGCGAGATTCACTATCGTGCGGGTGATCGCTGGGTCAGGCTGGATGAGCTGCGCGGGCAGATTTGCGGCGGGGATGCGGTGGGATTCGTGCATGTTGACCCGGTGACTTCAGAATACGAGCTTTCGGTCACATTGCAGAACGTGCTGGTCGATGAGTTCCTGCCCAAACAACCGGCCCAGGACGCGGCGCCGCTCGCTGGGCAGCGGCGTTTTGCGCGAGCCGGCGCTATGCGCCGTGGCGTTCTTGATGGATATGTTTTTCTGCGCGGCCATGCTGATGATCCGGCGAGCCGGCAGGGCGGTGGCGAGCTGCGCGTGACGGGGGCGTCGATCT
>JAAYXS010000467.1 GCA_012515775.1 Phycisphaerae bacterium | reverse complement strand
GGTCTGGACCATGCCGATCGCCGGGTCAGTGAAGTAGTGAATCGTGTCCTGGAGTATCCGCTCGGGCGGCAGAAAGTCCGCGTCGAAGATGGCGACGAACTCGCCGCGGGCGGTTTTCAAGCCGGCTTCGAGGGCGCCGGCTTTGTAGCCGGTGCGGTTGTCACGGTGAACGTAGACGACGTTGTGCCCGGCAGCCCGCATGCGCTCGACGGTTTCGCGGGCGATGGTCTGCGTGTCGTCCGTGGAATCATCCAAAACCTGGATTTCGAGCCGGTCGGCGGAGTAATCGATACGGCAAGCCTGCTCGATGATCCGCTGGGCGACGTAGCGCTCGTTGAACATCGGGAGCTGCACGGTTACCCAGGGCAGGTCGTTGAAACGGCTGGCGTAAGGCCGGCCGGCCTTGCGGAACCGATAATATAGGCCGACGAGAAAGTAGCGGTGAGCCCCGTAGATGCATACGAGGCTTAGCACGACGATGTAAGCGGCCAGGGCGAGTGAACTTAAGGATTCTAGTGCCATGTTGCTTCGGTCCCACCGCGCCGGGACGATACGCGCATTGTTGCGGTTGACTATCGTAGAATAAACCGTCCGGCGGTGTCAACCATGCGAGAACCGTTTCCAGCCTCCGAGTGTCCTAAAGAGACACCCGTCATCGACGGCCAACTTGCCTCAGGAGCACGCGTGCCCAAAGAGATTCAGGATCAAACCGACGCCCTGCGCCGCACCCGGCGCGAGGCCGACATCGAGCGTTTCATCGAAAATCAGTTGCCTGGCCCGAACCAGGATCTATTCAAGGATATGCTGATAACTCTTTGCCGGCTTGCGCGCGACGGCGCCGGGCGGGGGGATTTGAAGCTGCTGAACAAAGCCTTGGCGGAGTTGCGCTACGCGCTTCGCGTTTTCGCCCCGTATTCGGAGATTCGCAAGATCAGCATCTTCGGTTCGTCCCGGACCCCGGAAGACGACCCTAACTACCAGGCCGCGGTGGAGTTTGCGCGGCAGATTAGCGAGAGCAACTGGATGATTATTACGGGGGCCGGCGACGGGATCATGAAGGCCGGGCACCACGGCGCGGGACGGGCGGCCAGTTTCGGGGTGGCGATCCGGCTGCCGTTCGAGCAGAAGACCAACACGGTGATCGCCGCGGATGATAAACTGGTCAACTTCCGATATTTCTTCACGCGCAAGCTGGTGTTCATCAAGGAGGCTTCGGCGGTGGCGCTCTTCCCGGGCGGCTTCGGAACGCTCGATGAGGGGTTTGAAACGCTGACGCTGGTGCAGACCGGCAAGGCGCCCATCGTCCCCGTAGTGCTCGTGGAGCGCCCCGGCGGTACGTACTGGCTGCGCTGGCGCGACTACGTGGAAGCGGAACTGCTGCGGGCCGGGATGATCTGCCCCGAGGACATGGACCTGTTCACGATTACGGACGACGTCGGGCTGGCAGTGCGCGTAGTTCGCGACTTCTACCGCGTTTACCACTCCATGCGCTACGTCGGCAGCGACCTCGTCTTGCGGCTCGAGCGGCCTCTACTGCCCAGCACGCTGGAACTGCTGAACGACACTTTCGGCGACGTCCTGGCACGCGGACGCTTCGAGCAAACCGGGGCGTTGCCGGCCGAAGATGGTGAATTGGCCGAAAAACCGCGGCTGAAGTTTGCGTTCAATCGCAAGAGCTTCGGGCGTCTGCGGCGGCTGATTGACGTGATCAATGCGGACCCGGGCGCCCTGCCCCCCAACCCCTGATCGGCGTCTGCAAGGCTAGACGTCCAGAGCCCGCGGGCGGGCGACCGTTGGCAGCGTCTCCCTGGTAGCCTTTCTGACTGTGTGCGCCTGGCCGTCTTTGACGATGGCAATGGGCCCGCGCTCTACTATGAGAGCTCGGGGCCGTGCCTCGCAAAGAGGGACGGGTCCGCCTGGTCGGACGTCGGGCGCGGCGTAACCGGTTTCGACTACCTCACTGGGCGAGGGTCTGGGGCGCGACATGGACACTTGGAAGATCTGCACCTGAGGTGTTATCTCGAGGCGGCGGATTGCAATGCCGACGGCGCGGTGAACGTCTTCGATAGTGACCCGTTTGTGGAGGCGCTCCTGGGCAGGTAGCGGTCAAGCGCGCCCGGGGTGAAGGCACAGCCCGAGCACCGTAGACCGTGTTCTTGACCAACCGTTCGTCTTGCTAGGGCGGAGCGATTGCCGGCGCGGAGCGGTTTTTGGCGGCCGGCGCTGGCCGAACGACGCCCAAAGTCGCAAAAAGCCCGAGTTTTCTGCACGTTTTGCACATGAAGCCCTTGACGGAACGCGAATTTCGTGCAAAAAGTTGTGTACTTCCGTGGCGCGGTCAAAAACCCAGCTTGAGCGCAGGCAGTGG
>JAAYXS010000466.1 GCA_012515775.1 Phycisphaerae bacterium | reverse complement strand
CCACGGCGTCGAGCTCGAACGCCTGCTGAGTGAGCTGCGCCAGGCCGACCGGATGGCCCCGCAATCGGCTGTGGCAAACGCCCGCGGCGGCGTTGACCCCCGGCCCCTGCCCGTACACTTTGCGGACGCCATTTACCGGCCCTTTTTCAAGACCGCCATTGCTATAGCGCTGTCGGCCGGCGCGGTATGGGGCGCGTATCTGCTGATACGCATTGCCCTGGCCGGCTCATTTACCGCCATCTCCATTCACGACATCAATGCCCACGGCCACGCGCAAATTTTCGGCTGGGTCGGTTTGTTCGTGATGGGCTTTGCATACCAGGCATTCCCGCGCATGCGCCACACTACGCTGTGGCGGCCGGGTCTGGCATTATTCACTTTTTACCTGATGCTCGCCGGCATTGTCGCACGTACATTGGGCGAGCCTCTCTATGCCGTTCCTGGTATGCGCGTGTTGGCGCTGGCCGGAGCAACGAGCGAAGTGATCGCGATTGCCATATTCGCTCTCGTGATGACCCGCACAATTCAAGCTAGCGGCCACGCCCTGACTTGGACTGACGGATACGTTTTCGCAGCCATCGCCTTCTTCCTGCTCCAGGCCGGCTACGAGTGGGGCCTGCTGCTGGCCACAACCGGGGCAGCCACACGCGCCGACCTGCTTGAATTAGTGGCCACCTGGCAAGCGCCCCTGCGCGATATCCAGATACATGGCTTCGCCCTGCTGATGATCCTCGGCGTCGGTCTGCGGATGTTCCCGGCCCTATTCGACTTCCCGGCCCGCAGCCCGCGCCTCGTGCGTAACTGCCTCTTCCTGTTACTGGCCGCAATCGCGGGAGAAGTCGCGTTCTTCCTGGCCATGCGGCTCACTGGTCAGTCCGCCTGGGCCGCGCCGCTGTACCTTTCGATGCTCGTTCTTGCCGGGGCTTGCGTGGCGCTCACTTACCGCTGGCTGCCGTGCGTTCCTGCTGGGCGAAGCGGGGAAAGCTCAACATCGCCACCCGACCGCAGCGTCAAATTCCTCCGCGCGTCAGTGCTCTGGCTGCATCTCTCACTGCTCCTGCTGCTACTGGCGCCGCTTTACATGCTGGTCCTTTTGCCGCAATCGCCTTGGCTTTCAGCCTCCGGCGCCCACTCCGCCGAGAACCACTTTTCGCACGCCTACTACGGGGCGATCCGCCACGCCATAACTGTCGGCTTCATCAGCCTCATGATCCTGGCAATGGCCGCCAAAGTCGTCCCCACGCTTAACGGGGTCGATCTGCGGCTACTACGGCCGCTCTGGCTGCCGTTTATCCTGGTGAACTTAGGCTGCGCCCTGCGCGTAAGCCTGCAAATCGCCACCGATTTCACCTCCGTCGCTTATCCGCTGGTCGGCATCAGCGGCGTGCTTGAAGTCAGCGGCATCGCAATTTGGGGCGTGCACCTCTGGAGAATAATGAACGGCTGGCAGCCGGCCGCAGCCCCTGATGCAGGCGCGATACACGACATTAGCGCCTCCCCCGTGCCGCGCATCACGGCCGACGACTCCCCCGGCCGCGTTGTGGAGCGCTTCCCCGCCACACTACCCGTCTTACTGCAGCACGGCCTGACGCCCCTGGCCAACCCGCTTCTGCGCCGCACGCTCGGACGCTCGATCACCATCCGTACCGCGGCGGCCATGCGTGGCATTTCGCTTGAAGCCATGTTGGCGGCTTTAAACCAGAGCATACAAGCACGAGCCTCACTCCGGACCCGCCGAGACTGAGACAGCCGCGTCCGGTGGCACACCGCCCTTCCAGCAATTCCGTGCCCGTCCGCGCCGAGGTACAATGCTATCTTTATCGCCAGCGCGGCGGTGGATCGCCGCCCCGGCCGACTGGAGTGGCTCTCAAACCCGTGCCGCAGCTCACAGAACCCGCACCTGACGCATCGACACCGAATGGACCGGGCGCGCCGCGATTGACGGTTGTGCTGACCGTCCAGGTCGTATTCACAATACTCTACGCCGCGCTGTTCTCTAACGTGATTTGGCTCATGCCGCTGCTGGTGCGGCTGCAGTTCGGCTCGCCCGATCCCGCCTGGCGCGACTGGCAAACGATCGCCGTCACGGCCGCCATTCCGACTTTCATGACTTTGTCCATCTTCTGGGGCGAACTGCTGCGGCACGTCTCGATCCGCCGATACCTGGCGATTTTCTGGCTCGTCGCAGCGCTGCCGCTGGGCTGCGTCGCGCTCGTGCAAAACTACTGGCAGCTTCTCGTACTGCATGTGATCGCGTCCGCCGGCGCGGCCGGTTGGATGCCCATCAACGGCCGCCTGCTGAAGCACTTTTATCCCGACCAGGCCCGCGGCCGGGCCTACGCCCTCCTCAATGTCGCCACCCTGGGCGGTGCGGCCGTTGCTTCTTATTGGGTAGGCTTGTGGATGGAGTCGCATCCACAGTCGTTTCGAGTCTACTTTCCGATCGCCTCAGCCGCCCAAATTGTGGGGATCGCCATCCTGCTCTGGCTGGTGCGGCATACCAACGCCGAGCAGAAGCGTGAGCCGCAGCCGGCCCGAGCGGAGCCGCCGGCGGCGCCGTCGCTACGGATGCTGCTGCGCCCCTTGCTGCACATGGGCGCCGTCTTGCGCGCCGACCGCGCATTCATGCTGTACGAAAAAGCGTTCATGACTTACGGCGCGGCGTACATGCTGTGCGAAGCCATATTGCCGGTGCTGGCTACCGCGCGACTGGGCATGCGTTACGAAGACTACGCCCATTCAACCCTGACCGTCAGCCGGGCAGTCATGGTGATCTTCATGCTGCCGTTCGGCTGGCTGCTGGATCGCATCGGCCCGGTGCGCGTCTCGGGGCTGGCCTTCGGCGTCCTATGCGTCTATCCGGTGCTGCTGCTGGCGGCCGGTGACGCGAGCGGCGTGGCCCTGGCGAGCGTAGCCTGGGGCATCGGATTGGCGGGCGTCATGATGAGCTGGATGCTCGGCCCAATGGCGTTAGCCGGCACGCCGGAGAATGTGCCGGTTTACGTCGCCATTCACGCCACGCTGGTCGGCGTCCGCGGCATTGTTTTCCAGATTGTCGGAATGGTGCTGTACCGGGTGACGCAAAGCTTCCTCTGGCCGCTGATTGCGGCCGCTGCGGCGTTCGCCTGGGCGGCGGTCCAAATGTGGCAGTTGCACCGGTCAACGCACTGGCCGGCACCAGCCAAGGCCGCGCCAGAGCCGGGGTGAAAAGGCATGCCGAGCGACGAAGCCCGGGCGTTTGAGGCGCTCACTCATTAGAGCGCTACTTGGCTTTGTCCCTTTGCCAGCCCGTCCCGGCCGCAGTCTCTTCGAACATCTTGAGATAGCTCAGGTACCGTCGCAGGCTGATCTGCCCCGCTTCGACCGCGGCCCGCACTGCGCAACCTTCCTCGTCGCGGTGCAGGCAATCCTTGAAATGGCAGTGCCGTAGCGGCTCGACGAACTCCGGGAAGAACACCTCGAGTTCGGCGGGATTCACTTCCCACAAGTCAAAGGCCCGAATGCCCGGCGTGTCTACTACGTACCCGCCGAAATCCAGGCGCAACAGCCGGGCGTGCGTCGTGGTGTGTTTGCCCTTCTCCGTTTCCTCGCTCACTTTCGCCACGGCCAGGTTCAGCCCCGGCTGAATGGCGTTCAGCAGCGAACTCTTGCCGACGCCGCTTTGCCCCGAAAGCACCGTGATGTGCCCGGTGAGCACACTCCGGAGCTCGTCCAAACCGGCGCCCGTCGCGGCGCTCGTCGTGAGGCACGTGTAGCCGACGCCACGCAGCTCATCCAAGACGCTGCCGACGGTGATCGCCTCGTGCTCGGGCTCATCCAGCGGATCGTCGCAATCCGCGGCGATCGTCTGGGTGTAGGCCAGCACGTCCTCCGGATCGACGCCTTGCTCGGCCAAATCGGCCTTGTTGACGCAAACCACCGGCCGCAGGTTGCCCTTGTGCGCGGCGACCAGATAGCGATCGATGAGGTGCGGCTTGAGCTTCGGCTCCGCGACGCTGCTCACGATCAGCAACTGGTCGGCGTTCGCGACGATCGTGTGCTGCCGGCCGCGCGCATCGCGGCGCGAGAGCACGCTGCGGCGCGGCTCGACCCGCTCGATAACTCCCACCAGTTCTCCGCGTGCCAAGCGCGTCTGGTCCGAGAACCAAACGCGATCTCCGACCGTTACGGGTGAGCGGCTTTCGATCAGCAGCGTGCGCAGTATGCGCCGTACGGTGCAGGCCCACACGCGCCCCTGGCCGTCATCGACGAAGCAGACCAGGCCGTGGACCGCGACCACGTCGCCGCGCAGCCAGAGCTTCTCATCGACGAGCGGGGCATCGCCCTCGCCGACGATGATGGTGCGCATACGGGACAGTTCGCCCCGGGCGCGGACCGATTCGCGGCGTTCGGTGTCCTCAACCGCCTCGCTCTCCGCGTGATAGCGGCGTGTCAGATCGCCGCGCCGCTTGGGCGCTAGCCGATTCTGCCGAAATCGCACGCGGATTTTGCGGCCGGCTTTTTTCTTCGACATTGCCCTATTCTATATCGAATCGGACACCGCGCAACGCGCTCGGAGCTGCTTGTTTGACCGCGCAGGCCGCGAAACCGCCTCGTCTCCGAACCAGCGCCGGCACTGCTTGAAGGCTTTCTCGCTTGGTGATTTTGCACTCCCCCGGTTGAATCGGATAAGATGCCCCGACTAACCAGCCGGACGGCCGGCAGGGGCAACAGGCGATTCTCATGCAGGAGAGGTTTATGCAGTATCGGCACGCGGCACCCTGGCTATTGCTGGGGTTGGGCTTGCTGCTCGGCCCGCGATTGCTCATCGCGGCGGAGCCCGCCAAGCCCACAGACGACATCCGGGACAAAATTAAGGCCGCCGGCGACGCGGAGAAGTGGAACGCTGACCTCGTATACGTCTTCGACTATACCGACGTCACGGTCAAGCCCAGCGGTCTGGGCGTCGCGAAGAACCATAAGCTCTT
>JAAYXS010000465.1 GCA_012515775.1 Phycisphaerae bacterium | reverse complement strand
GCCCGTCCCCGCCATCCGCCTCTGGCGAGCAAGAGCCGCGCGGCACGAACCTGCTGGTCGAGGTGATCGACCAGGGCAGCGGCATTCATCCGGAGATGCTGCCGCGGCTGTTCCACCCGTTCGAGCAGGACCGCAAGGCGCGCAGCTTCGGCGGGCTGGGACTGGGGCTGAGCATTTGCCGCGCAGTGGTCGAGATGCACGGCGGGACAATATCTGCCCACAGCGAGGGGGTCGGCTGCGGAGCGACGTTCACGGTTCGCCTGCCGATCGCGCAGTGCCAGCGCTCCAGCCCCAGCGAGCAGCCAGCGCAGGGCGCGTCTGGCGAGGTGGCCGAAACTCGCCCGCGTGACCGGGCCTTGCGCATTCTGCTGGTCGAGGACCACGCGGATACCGCCAAGCTCATGCGCCGGCTGCTGATGGCGGAGGGATACGAGGTGGTCACGGCCGGGACTGTGGCCGAGGCGCTGGCGGCGGTTGAACGCCAGCGTCCCGATGTGTTGATTTCGGATCTGGGACTGCCGGACGGCAGCGGGCTGAACCTGATGGCCCAGCTCATCGCCCGCGGTCAGCATATCCCGGCCATCGCATTGAGCGGCTACGGCACGCCGACAGACTTGGAGCAGAGCCGGGCTGCGGGATTCGCTGAGCACTTGGTGAAGCCATTGCACAGCATGGATGTCGTTACCGCGGCTATTGCGCGGCTGAACTTGAACGCATAATCCAGCCGCCGGACGCACTGAGCCGCAAGGCAACCGCCAAGATGCAAAGAGCGCTAAGACCGCCAAGAAAAAGTTAGTTGCGGCGGGTGCGGGCTCGCCGTTCGTCCTCAGGCATGCCCTCCAATTCCTTCTCGCCAGAGTGGGGTCGTACCACGCCCGCAGCCGATACTTACCATTGGTCGGGGCTTCTGCGCCCGCGAACCATGAATGCGCCGAGCGCCGGAAGCCATTTGACCTGAAACAGTTGAGCTGCCAACCCTTTTCTGCGCCGTGTTAAGGAGGTGATATGCCGGGGCGAGTTTCGACGGGCGAACCGCTGCGCGTTCCGACCGTGCAAGTGTGCCTACTGCCCAACCGCTTTCGCCCCAGGATACTTGCCTCCGGTTGCCGCCGGTGCGCCTGTCGGCGGCGCATTCGCCACGCTCGGCCATTCTCACGCCTGCTGCGGTCCTGCTGCTGCTCGTACTGGGGCTGACGTGCATGAACCGCGCCCTCATCCACCCACTGCGGAACTATCTGCTCGATTTTCGCTCCTACTACGCGAGTGGATTGGCGCTGCGGGCCGGCCTGAACCCGTATAACACGGCCGCTGTTAAGTCGTTTGTTCAGCTCCCTGGGCGGCAGAGTGCGCCGCCTTACGTCTATTCGCCGCCGACGCTGGCACTGTGCGCACTGGCGTCTTACCTGCCATATCCCTCCGCTCAGACACCATGGCTGCTGCTGCAATTCGCGCTGGCCGGCGCTGCGTTTGTGCTCACACTGCGCCGGCTGCGCAGACCGTGGTATTCGCAAGCTGCCGCTTTGACGGGCGTGGTGTTCCTCTTGAGCCGTCCTTTCAGCGAGCTTTTCCGCTGGGGCCAATGGGATATGTTGCCCCTGGCGCTGATTGCGGGCGGGCTTTTGGCGCTTGACCGCCGGCGGGCGCTGCTCGGCGGGACATTGCTTGGCTTGGCCGCGGTGGCCAAAGTCACGCCAATCGCGCTCGTCGCCATTTTGCTGTTGCGGAGAGAAAAACGCGCCGCTCTGGCCGCCATTGCCACGATCGCCGCCGCTGTCGCCCTT
>JAAYXS010000464.1 GCA_012515775.1 Phycisphaerae bacterium | reverse complement strand
TCCAAGGTTGTTCTCTCCGCCTGCGCTCACCGTCCGACGAGCACGCCTACAAAGCCGTCAATGTCGAACGAGTTCAGCATACCATCGCCATTCATGTCCCCATTGGCAATCGCGTCGACCGTGGCGAACTGGACCGCGAAGGCGGCCGGATCGGTCAAGGCCAGCACGAACGGGTCGATGTCGAAGACGTTGATCTGTGTGTCGCCGTTCATGTCAGCCGGCACGCCGATCGGGATTCTCCAAAGGCCGCGGCCCTGGGTAGAGATGATCAGGCGTGAGCGGTCAGGCTCGAGACTCATGTCAATGATGGCGCAGCGCGGCAAGCCGTCGCCGTAGCGGTGCCAGGAAACGCCGTCATTCACTGAGCGGTACAAACCATCTTCGGCGCCCACGAAGATAATCGGCACGGGGGTACGAATATCGACGGCGATCACGTTGGCGGGAATGTCGGGGAAATCACCGTCCAGCGCGCTCCAGGTCTGCCCCTGATCGGTGGTTCGCAGAATCTGCTGCTCTCCGAAGGCCGAAACCGCCAGATAAGCAGTGCGTGGGTCGGTCGGATGCACGCATATCTGGCGCATGATGCGCGACCAGCCGGGCACATTCTCCCGAATAATGCTCCAGTTGTAACCGCCATTGGTCGAAACCAGCACGCGGCCGTCATTAGTGGTGGCATAGACGGTGTTGGGATCGGACGGAGCCATCGCGAGCGAGCGGACCGCGGCATTGCCGCCGCCCGTCAGATCGGAAGAGATGGGCGTCCAGTTCATACCGTAGTTCGTGCTGCGGTAAATACGGTGCGTGGCATAGAGCATTTTGGCGTTGTCGTTGGGATTGATCAGGTACGGCGGCATGAAGCAGTTGCGGTCTCCGGAATTGATACCCGTACCGGCGAACACGAAACTGCTGCCCAGACTGGTTGATCTGTACAGATTCCCGGTGCCCTGCAACTCCGCGAAGACGCGCGAAGTACTGACAGGGTCCGTG
Source organism: Phycisphaerae bacterium (assembly GCA_012515775.1). GTDB lineage: Bacteria > Planctomycetota > Phycisphaerae > UBA1845 > Fen-1342 > JAAYXS01. The sequence goes on along the minus strand of JAAYXS010000464.1, from coordinate 3,243 downwards.
TGGGTCCAGCCTCCGTCGCCGCCCAGGATGTTGGTCCAAGTGCCATTCGCGTTGCGGCGAAGCGTACCGTTGTCTTGCGTGCCGATGAACATGTAGTACTCTTGCTGATGCCGCGAGAATCCCGCGTAGCCCTGGATCAATCCCAGGCCTTCGTTGATGGTGTTCCACGTCCAGCCGCCGTCCTCGGAACGGTGCACGCCGCCGTCATCGCCGACCACGACACGGCCGGCCGCGTCCCAGACGATAGCGTGCATGTCGACATGTGGAGGCGTCACGGTGTGCCAAAACCCCTCGTCGCCCCAACGCACGAGCGTAACGCCGCCCATAAACACGATGTCGGGGTTGGCCGGATCGATTCCGACAATTGAAAGATACCAGCCGTAAGTACCTTGAATGCTGGGGAAGTCAGAATACGCCTCCCAAGTGGCGCCGGCCGTGTCGCTACGGTAAGCCCCCATCGTCGAAGCGCCCCCGCCGGCCGCGTCTGCGCTGCGGCAAATCAAGGCGTACAGACGCGTGGGCATGCTCGGCGCCACGCTCACACTGATGCGACCTACATTTTCCGTCGGCAGGCCACCGCCAAGCTTGGTCCAGCTTTCGCCGCCGTCCGTGGACTTGTAAATCCCATTTTCGGGGCTGCCGAATATGTGGCCAATAGCGGCATACAAGATGGCCGGGTTGACCGGATCCATTGCCAGGTCAGTGGCGGCCAAATTCGGAAGTCCATTGAGCAATTGGGTCCAGGTCACGCCGGCGTCATCCGAGCGAAACACGCCCACCGGTCCGGTCGCGCCCGGGTGTCCCTTAGCGGCGCACAGTGCCGGAAAGCCGCCGGCCGGAGTAATCGCGGCATAAAGTCGCTGCGGGTTGGCGGGGTCGATCAGAAGGCGCGAAAAGCATCGGCCGGAGAAAACCTCGGCCGCCAGCGTTTGCCAGTTGTCGCCGCCGTCTGTTGATTTATACAGCCCTAATCCGAAGCGGCTGTGATGGGCGTAATTTGCTTCACCCGTGCCGGCATAAATGATCTGCTCATCAAACGGGTCCAAAGCCAATGCACCGATGGCAGTGGTTGGCATGAAATCGGTCAGCGGCGTCCAAGTCGCGCCGCCGTCGTAAGTACGCCACACCCCGCCGTCGGCCCCGGCCACGTAATACAGATCAGGATTAGTTTTGCTGCACACGATGGCCGAAACGCGGCCCGTGTACCTGCCCGTGAGGATGGGGGCCGGGCCCAGTTCTTCCCACTCCAGCGCGATTGCGGCGCTGCACACGGCGGCCAGCAGGCCCAGAGCGGCTGTGCGGCTCAGCAGCGTTCTGGCGGGGCTCTTTTCGTTACGCGTCATTCCCAGCTCCTTTGGTCGGGACCTCAAAGGTCAGTGTGCCGCTATACAACACCCAATCGGCTTGCGAATCGTTCTCCAGCGGCTGCGCCTGGTGGAACTCGACGCGCCAGCTCCCACCCACTCCGAAATGAAAGCGCGCCGCACCGCTCCGATCCGTCAATGCGGTTTGCGTCTTGCCGTCGGCCAGGCTCGTGGCTTGCACCTGCACGTTGGACTTGCTCGAGCCGTCGATGTAGGCGCGCACCGCCCAATCGCTGCCCGCCGGCGAGACGGTTGGATCAATCATGCTGCGCAGTTCGACCCGCAAGCCAAGCTTGCTCATGGCAATCGACGACGGGCCTGCCTGCTCGCCCGCGGCCTCCGGCGCCCGCACCAGGGCCGTGGCGGATTCGATTCGCCGTACGCGAACCGTCGCCTTTTCGTTTAGCGCGGCTACTCGAGCATCGCGCTCGGCGCCGGCCACGTTGCGTAACAGAAAGCTTTTCAGTTCCTCGCCGCTCATTTGCACGACGGCCGGTTTGGGTTCGAGGGCGATCACTGATGCGCCCGGGTGCGAAATCGGGAATTCGGCCGCGTTGCGGTCGCGTTCCGAAGCTTGCAGAGTGGGCCGGTTGTGTTGCATTCCGCCGCCGCGCACGAAAAAGTATCTGAGCTGATCCTCAGGCCAAGGCGCAACATCAGTCCGTTGCGGAGTGCCGCTGTTGACGCGCAGGGTCAGCGTTTGACCGATCGCGGGCTTGAATGTCTCTGGGGTGAGGTAAGTGACGGGGGGCTCGGCGGCTCTTGCCGAGAAGATAACGGCTGCGATCAGGGCGATAGCAGCCAGCCGGTGCGGGTGGGCATTCACGGCTGTCCTCCTTCTTGAAGTTGGCAATCATGTTATCGGATAGTAGCGCGGGATCCAAACGAAAAACGGCCGGCACGGCGAGCAGAGCCGGCGCGTGTCGCCCCGGTGAATACCAGTTGCTTTCGTTGCGTTCGGGTTGTCGGGCTGGAACCGGCGACGCTACTGGCGTCGGGCGTGCTCGCGCTCACAGCTTTGGGCATGGCCCAGCCACCGGTGCTACGCGAATATGCCCTGCAGATACCATCGCTGGTCGTCAAAGTTGTGGTACACCCAGAATTGCTCGCCGCTTTCGGTCTCCAGGCGGAAATAATCGCGGCGGATGTCCGGCCCGCGCCACCAGGCCGTCTCGATGCGCTCCGGACCCCACGCGGCATGGACGATGTATTCGCGACCGCGCCAGGAGAACCACGTGGGCGGCCGATCGGGTACTTTTGAGATCGCACGTATGGGCGTCGGCCGCGAAAATAATTGCGTCGGACGCAACGGCGTGCTGCGACTGACGGGCTTCGCCTCGCGCCGCGCTTTGCCGCGCTTCCCGGCCTTGGCGTCGCCGCGCGCCTCGCGGGGCCGGCCGCGGTCGCCGGCCGACTGCGGCGTGGACGAGCCGCCCGCCTCCGGCGCGTCTTTCGCGGGCTTATTGGCGCGGGGCTGCTCTGATTCACATCCTGCGGGAGAGTATCCCACTGCCAACTCAGGTTGATAGTCATCGACGCGATTCGCTCGCACGACCGATCCTCGGCCAAGACGGTTGGCCAGCCGGTCCAAAAGCATGCCGAGCTGCTCGTCCTGTTGCGGCTGCTGGTCAGGCTGAAAGAGCTCCGCCTGTATGACTTGGCTGCGGGAAACATCGCCGGCCATCAGCACCAGCCCGGTGATGCCCTGAGCGAGGTCGCATTTTTCCAAGCGTTGCAGAAGTAGCTGCCAGACGTGTTGGCGTCGGCGAGTGGGCCGGGCCAGGTCGATCGCCAGGCGCTGCGGCGGAGTTTCGGACAGGAGCAGCACATCCAGCCGCCTGAGAGCCTCGTCCCGTCGCTGCAGCTGATTGAAGACGTC
>JAAYXS010000463.1 GCA_012515775.1 Phycisphaerae bacterium | reverse complement strand
CGGCTGGATGAGGCCATCGAACATTATGCCGCGGCCGTCCGCTTGCGGCCCGGCTCGGCCCTCAACCATACGCTCTATGGGCTGGCACTTTTTCAGCGCGGCGACTTCGAGCGCGCCATCGAGGAATACCGGCGCGCTTTGGAAATTGAGCCCGGCTACGGAAAAGTGTGGTCGCAGCTTGGCGTGGCGCTTGAACAGTCGGGCCGGCTGGATGAGGCCATCGACGCGTACCGCAGGGGCGTGCAGGCCTCCCCGAACGAAGTCATCATTCACTACAACCTCGGCGCGGCGCTGGCCAAACGCGGCCAACTGGAATCCGCTCTGAGCGCCTTGCAGGCCGCGCTGGCCGTGGACGCCAACTACATCGAGGCACGCTACGAACTAGCGCTCGTCCTGCAGCGCCTGGGGCGCAACGCGGAGGCGGCCGCGGCGCTGCAGGACGTGCTGGCCCGACAACCTGACCACGCGGCCGCACGCCGGCTGCTCAACCAGATCAGGGGAGAGACGCCGCGCCGGCCGTAGTTGCTCCGGCGCGGCAGTAGCTCGCCCGGCGGTCGCTCCAGCACACCGCTCGTCTCAGCCGCCAACAAGCAGCGAGACAAACGGATCTATGTCGAAGACATTCACGTCTCCGTCCCCATTGCAGTCTGCATTATCGATGCGACAGCCGGGATGCGCCGTGGCGTAGGCGGCCGGGTCGACCAGCGCGAGCACGAACGGATCAATGTCAAAAACGTTGATCGAACCGTCGCAATTCACGTCGCCCAAAACGATTACGTCGGTGCAGTTGAAGGCGCTGACTAAGACGGCGTCCAGTCCGCCTTCATCGATGGAATTGTTCGGCGTGTCGCGCACACTGAAGCGCAGTCTAACCTGGTTCGTCAGCGGGATGAAGTCGGCTAGGTGAATGGCCTCGCGCACCCATTCAGGTTGAACATTCTGAATGCGGCGCAGCAGGACCCAAGTCGCGCCATCGTCGCTCGAGGCCTCGACGTCGTACGGATCGCCGTCCTGGTCATCGTTCGCCCACCAGCGCGCGAATTCCAATACCGGATCGGGCAGACCAGTCAGGTCAATAGGCGGCGAGGTGAGGCAAGTCGGGCCGCCATCGACGTCCGAATTGCCGGCCCGGTTCTGCGTCAAATAGCACTGGCCCGAGCCGTCGTAATCCGCCCTCGGCGGGTCGCCTGTAACGCCCGAAACCACCGGCGCACCGCGTTCCCATGCGCCGCCGGTCAGCGAGGGGTCGTTCCAAACCGTCCAGCCGCGGTCCTGCTCGAAATCATCCTCAAATGCAATGATTAGGACACCCACGTCGGCCGTGTAGGTTGCATCCGGTGCGTTCAGCGGGTTGTAGACTGTGGTTCCGCTACTGCCCCTGGCGCTGAAGTAGAAACGCGGGCTAGCGCTGCATACGGCCGGCGGCAGGACGGCCTCGTACAGCCCGGAGCCCAGGTCGTTCAACGGTCGGGTCTGGAAATCTCCGCCGTCGAAACTGTAGTGCAGCAATCCAGAACCAGGGACGTACGTTTCCATGCCTTCCCCGATGTGGACAATGATCGAAGTCGGCTCACCTGGCGCAATATACGCCGGCACGCCTTCCGGCAAGCTGATCCCAAGTGGCTCGCGCGCAACTCCAGTGACTACCAGGGCAAAATCAACGTCCAGTTCGGGCGTCTCGACGTGGCCGTCCTCATTGATTTCACCGGCGATTACTTGGACCGTCCAGAAGCCCGGCTCCGGATGGGGGACGAACACGTTCTCGACCGTATCGATGGTGTTGGCTTCCCCATCAGGCACCGACCAGTTGCCTTCCAGCAAGCCGTTATTACCCCAGTAAACTGTGCCCGTGGGCGAAATGACCCGCAATGAGAGGTCATTGATTCTATGTTGCGAGGACGACGGCAGGGCGGCCGGGTCCGCGTACGTCAGAGTACAGCGCAGTGCCGGCTCATCCGGCCGGACCCACAGCGGCACGGTGTACCTCTCGAACGGCCTCAGCACCACTGTCTCGTTTACGAAGTACACTTTGTCCCGCAAGTCCCACATGTTCTGGACGCTGGGCAGGCCCCAACCCTGGTGCACGCGCGTCAGGTCATGCGACTTGCCCTGAAATGGGTACTGGTTGCCGGTATTGATCAGGAATGCCTTGGCGGTGGACGAGTGGCAGCGGTTATCGAAAACGCTGCCATTCGGATCGAACTCGTTGCCGAAGACGCCCTGGGACCACATCTGGAAAAAGAGGCCGACGTGACCGGCGATGGCCGGCGTGGCGCCGCTCGTGCCCCCGAACTCGTCGGTATACGCTGTCGCGCCCGGGTAATCGACGGTGTGAATGAAATCTACCCAGAAACACATGTCAGGCTTGATGCGGCCGTCCAGGGCCGGGCCGGTGCTCGCATAGTGGTCCCATTGGTCGTCAGCCAGGTCCAGCGTGTCGTAGTGCTGTACGCCGCCGCAGGAGATGATGTTCTTGGCCCAGGCCTCCGCCATGGACAGAGCACTGCCGGCATTGGCTTGCGCCTGAAGGTGCACGATATCCAGATCGAAGATTATTGTGTCGACCTCGGCGGAAATGGTGGTGTACTCTAATGTCCGGTCGGTGCCGCAACTGGAGCTTTGAAAGACGGCGTAGTACGGTTCGTTAAGCAGCTCGGCCGTGTAGTCATAGCGCGAGCCGGACTCGTATACATACCAGTCGGCGGTAATGCCCTGGCCGGCCGGGCATATGCCGCGCGCAGCCGGGTCGCCGGTGCCGTCGCCAAAGATTATCCCCGAGCAGCAGGCGCCGTGGAAATGGCCCGGCGAGGAGGTGTGCTGGATTAGCGGGCGTGAGGCGAAATCCACATGTTGGTAATTGAACCCGACATCCAGGACTTCGCCGCGGACGCCCGCCCCGTCAAAACCGGCCACCTGCTCGACATAGTCGACCCCGCCGATCAACCGGAACTTGTCCATAGCCAGTTCCACGGGGGCCCAGTGATCGATGAAGGCGACCTCGTCCCAGTGCGCGACGGTTACGGCCTGGCTGGGGGTAAGCGTCGCGCGCAGCAGGTACTTGCCGGCGTTGCGCACGTCGACGACGCCGCCCAGCGCCTCGATGCGCTGGGCAACCGCGTTCTTCTGATCATCGCCTGCTTCGAATACCTGAATGTTGAAACGCTCCGCCGGCAAGCCGGCACTTCTCGACTGCTCGCGCAGGGATGCCTCCATGCGATAGGCGGGGTGATAGGGTCCAACCCAGCGCACGAATGGCAGTGCGGCGACTGAGTCGCGCACCTCCGGCGTCATCTTGACCACGTACGCGTGGTTGGGAAGGAATTTGTATATTGTGCCACCGCGGGCTTCGATCGCCGTCCGGAACTCCGGCAGCGGTTGGGCCACGAATTGCACGATGTAGATATGGCCGGACGCATCCGCAACCAGCTCAACCGGCAACGCGGGGGCCCGTACCACGGGGTCAAACTCCTGCTGTCGCAACTTGAGCGCATAAGAGGTCGCGCGCACGGTCGCCATTGTCTGACCATCTAAACTGATCGCGTAATAGCTCTGCGGGGT
>JAAYXS010000462.1 GCA_012515775.1 Phycisphaerae bacterium | reverse complement strand
GATAGCTGACAGCTGATCCGCCGAAAGCTGATAGCTGAAAGCCGAAAGCGGCTTAGAATATCGCCCGGCGTCCAAAGAGTGAGCGAGGAGTTTGAATGAGCGGGCCCCGAAGAGACCCTTCCAAGCATGCCCATAAGCCGACGCAGGCGGTCGAAAACACGCCGCCGGCGCGCAAGGTAATCCGGCGCTTCGAGTTATCCGGCCTGCTGACCGGTTTGGCCATTTTCATCGTGGCGCTGGGGGTACGGCTGGCGTACCTGTACGACAGCTCCGACAGCCCGACCTTTCGCACGCCGATAGTCGACGCCAAGAACTATGACAACTTGGCGCGCCTCTTGTCGCCGCACATCTTCGCCGACGGCCCCGCCGACGAGAAGCTCAGCCTGGCAGACCAGTTGCTCCTGTTCTGGCAACCGTTCTTGTATCCGTACACTCTGGGCGCACTGTACCGCATTGCCGAACTGCGCGGCCAGGATCCCCTGCTGTTTGCGAAAGTAGTGCAACTTGTGGTCGGCGCCCTTACCTGCGTCCTGGTCTATGCGCTGGGGCGGCGCCTGTTCGGCCGCGGCACGGGAGTCATTGCCGCTCTAATGACCGCTTTCTGCGGACCGCTGATCTACTACGAAGCCGACTTGGTTGCGGCGGGCTGGGCGGCATTCTGGTCGGCCGCGCTGGTCTTGCTCGCGGTCAAGGCCGGACGCGACGGATCGATTGTGGCGGCCTGGCTGGCGGGCGCCGGCGGTGGGCTGGCGGTGCTGATGCGTCCGACCTTCCTGCCGTTTTTGGTGGCGCTGCTGGCCTGGTTGATCGTGCGCTGCATCCGGGACAAGCGCGGAGCCGTGGGCTCCTTGGTGCGAGTCGTGCCGGCGGTGCTGCTCTTTGGGCTCGTGGTTTACCCCGTGGCCAACAAGGCGCACAACTATGAGCTGATCCGAAAGTATACATTCCTGCCCGTTTCAGGTGGAATCAACTTCTACATCGGCAACAACGAGAACGTCTGCGAGACGCTGAACACGCGGCCGGGCATGACCAAGTGGTCCAAACTGGCCGAGCCGAGCGGCGCCGCAGGCGACACGAACACGCTGGAGCGTTCGCAGCTTTTGGGGCGCCAGGCGCTGGAGTTCATCAAAACGCACCCGTTCAAGTTCGTGCGCGGCCTGGTTGACAAGGTACTGCGGTTTGCCAGCGGGCGCGAGATGCCCCGCAATGAAGATGTGTATGTCTTTCGGCGCTGGTCGCCCCTGCTCAGTGTGCTGCTCTGGAAGGCGGGCCCATTCGGCTTCCCCTGGGGAGTTCTGTTTCCGCTGGCGCTCGTCGGCCTGGTATGGCGCCGGAAAGACGTGCCCGGGCCGCTGGCGCTGTACCTGGTGCTCTACCCGCTCTCCATCATTCTGATCTTCGTCAGCGGGCGCTATCGCGTGGAGACCGTGCCGGTCTTCGCTGTTCCCGCCGCGGCTTGTGTATGGGGCATGATCGAGGTCGCCCGCGCGCGGAAGTGGCTGCTCGTGGCGGGACCGCTCGGCTACGTGGCGGCGCTCGGCGTGCTGACCAGCTTGCCGGGGCCCTTCTGCGAGGAAGAGGTAAACTACGAGGCCGAGATGTACGTCTGGCTGGGCGATGACAAGCGCCTGCAAGCCAAGCCGTTGCTCAAAATCCCGTATGACGCCAGCGAGGAGGTTGTGAAGGCCATGCAGGCCGAGGCGGATCGCCTGCATAATGAAGCACGGGCTTTCTATGAAAAGGCGGTGACGCTCGCGCCCGACTCGGTCGTAGCGCGCGTCCATTTGGGATACCTGCTCAAAAGCATGCGCAGATACGAGGAAGCGCTTCAGCACTTGGACTTCGTTCTGCAGCAGGAGCCGGACTTCCTGGCCTACTACTACCGGGGCGACCTTTACTCGCGGATGCGCGACCAGGAGCGGGCGCTGCGCGACTTTACCAGTTGCGTGGAAGCCGAGCCGCGCTTCAAGCCCGGTCTGCTGGCACGCAGCGCGATATACCAGGCGCAGGGGCGGGTGGAGGAAGCGAAGGCCGACTGCCGCCGCGTGCTTGAGCTGTGTGCACAGGTGATCGAATACCAGGAGGCGCGCAAGGCTCTGAAGCAGCAGATCGACCAGGTTCGGGCGCGGGCCGCCGCCGAGGGCCGCGCTCTGACCCAAAGCGAAATCGAATTTATTAAACCGCGCGAAGAAATGATCGGCATCTTGAATTACAGAATCGAGAACCACCCGGACCGAGATGCGGCGCACTCGGCTTCGTCGCGGCTGCGGCAGTTGGAGCAGCAGTTGTGAGTGTCTTGATTGCGGCCGAGTTGCACTTGACTGGAGCACAAAAGTGAGTCGCAAAAGCTCGTTGTGGTGCTGTACTGCGGGCTGGCTGATACTGCTATTCGCGGCGGGCGGCTCGCCGGTGGCCGCGGAAGACCCGCTACCGCCGGCAGCCGATCAGGCCGCGCCACCGCCGTCAGCGGCGGAGGTCTCGCTGCCGCCGTTGAACAAGCTGAGCGGCATCGTGGTCTCGAAGAAGGATGGGCAGCCGCTGGCCGGCGTCGAGGTGGCCATGACGCACGCCGAGCAGGGCAACCTGGTTTTCATCGGCGGCGGAAGGTTGCGCGCCTTCGGCCGCGACGAAAGCGTGCTCTTGTTTTTCCCCAAGCGTAACGGCCGCGTGAAAGTTCAAGGCCGGACCGACGCCGAGGGGCGGTTTGTGCTGGAGGGCTTCACCTCGCCGGAGTCGAAGTACAACGTGGGCGCGACACATCCCGAGTACGGGGCGGCCCTGTTGACGGACGTCATTCCCGCCACGTATGCGGAGCGCGAGCTGCGCATCGAACTGGACGAGCCGAGTTTCATACGAACCGATATTGCACCCTTTGACGAGGCGTTCAGCGCGATGGGCTGGGAATTCCTGGCGTTGGAGTTGGCGCCGGAACCGCCCGCGCCGGCGAGCGCACCGGCCGACACTGCGCCCGCGACGGAAACGGCGGCGGAGAGCGACCAGCCGCAAGCCCCGCAAGTGACTTTTGACTTGCAGCGCGAGCCGGGCGGATCGGAACGGGAGGGCGGCATGGCGCGTTGGGG
>JAAYXS010000461.1 GCA_012515775.1 Phycisphaerae bacterium | reverse complement strand
GGGTTGCACGCAGGCTTCTCGCCTGGACCTGGACCGGACTACCGGTGGCAATGCTGCGCTTTTCGGTCAGTTCCGCGCGTACGACGGTCAAAGCGGCGAACCGCTCACGTTTGACGACGTGGTTCGGCGCTGCGCGGCTGCGGATGTCGTCCTCTTCGGCGAGGAGCACTCGGACGCCGTGTGCAACCAGCTCGAGGCGCAGCTCCTGGCCGCCCTGGCCGCGCAGGCACGGCCGGTGGCGCTGGCGATGGAGTTTTTCGAGAGCGACACGCAGGCTTGCCTGGACCAGTACCTCGAAGGCCAGATTGACGAACCGGCCTTTCGCAAAGCCACGCGGCAGGGCCGCGCTTATGTGCTGGCGCACCGGCCGCTGATCGAAATGTGCCGCGCGGCGGGCATTCCCGTGATCGCGGCCAATGCCCCGCGCCGGCTGGTACGCGAATATCGCCAGTCAGACCTCGAATACGCCGAGTTCCGCGCCGGTTTGGAGCCGTCCGATCAGCAGTGGCTGCCGCCTGAAAATGAGTACTTGGGCGGCGAGTACCACGAGCGCTTCATTGAGACGATGACGCAGCATGACGAAGCCACGCCGGGCGGCGCGCCCGCGATGCCGCCCCCTGGTTCACCGATTCCACCGGGCATGCCGCCGCCGCCCGCTACTCCAGATGAGTCCGGCGTGCCAGGCATGCCCCCTGCCACCGGAGCGACGGCAGGCGGGCCCCATAACACCGGGGCGACAGGCTCCGGTTCTGCTCAGTCTGCCCCGACTGAGCCTGCCGCCACGAGCCCGGCGGTAGCCGCGAGCGCGGTCGAAGAAGCCGCGCTGCTCGCCGAACTTGGCGCCAGCCTCGATCGTTTGGCTGAGGCCGCCGCTGAGATCAGCCGCGTACTCGAGGAATATGCGGCCGCCGCGAGTCAACCCGTGACGCAGCCAGCCAGCCCCGGGAAGCCCGTAACAGCGCCCGAAGCGTCATCGGAGACTGGGCCGGAAAATGCGCCGGCTTCGCAGCCTGCCGAACCGATGCCTCAAACGGAGACGATGCCCCAGCCGATGGCCGATCCGGAAGCGTTTTACCGGGCCCAACTCCTTTGGGACGAGGCCATGGCGAGTTCGGTGGCAGAAGCGCGGGCCTGCCGGCCGCAGCACCGGGTCATGTTGGTCGTCGGAGGGTTTCACGTCATGCGGGACGGCGGTACCGCCCAGAAACTCCGCCATCGCCGACCGAACGACCGGGTTGTGACCGTAGCGTATTCAGGTACGCAGGAAACCTGCCTAACCTTTGACCCGAGCGACTGTAATGCCGGGGACATAATCATTTACGGTATTCAGCCGCCGCCGAAGCCCAAGGACGCCAAACCGGCCGGCATGCCGCCGATGACGCAGCCGGCGCCGGCGTCCATGCCGATGACGCAGCCGGCCGGCGCCGAGGCGGTGACCAGTTCCCGGCCTCGAGGGGAGTAACCGGCCTGGCGTTGAGGTAGCGACGGGCTGGGGCGTCGCAGTGATCGGAGGCAGAACGCAAACTGGGGGCGTTCCCGGCAGGATGCCACCAGGCCGGCTGGGCGTCCGGCCGCGCGCCGCCGCCAGATTCAAATAGCTGTCGCCAGCGAGTTTATGGCTATCATCTGGTTACCGGAGGTTCAGGTGGCCTTTCTAATGTTGAACAAAGCAGCGAGCACCTGGCGGTGGCACGGCAGTTGCTGGTTCGAAACGGACGCGGTGAGCAGCCGTTTGCGGATCGCCGCCTGCGCGCCAACGGATTGGTCGCTCGGTGAGTGGCTTGCGTGGCTGCTCCTCCCCGGCGCAAACCGCGGGGGCGCCTTACGTGACGAGCTTGACGGAAACGGCGATAATGGGCCGGGGCGAGCGATTCCGAAAGCGAGACCGCTGCCGGGTGGCCGTCAGCGCCCCACCGACGGGGCGCAAAAGGGAAGAGTGCTGAAATTTCTCGCAGGAGCCTGGGTGCTATGACGCGAAGTGCCGTTGAGATGCCAGTTGCCCAACCAGTTATCAAACCTAGTACGCCGGACTTGGAGCCGCTGTTCTGCCCGCAGTCTGTGGCGCTCGTCGGCGCGTCCCGTACGCCGGGCTCGGTCGGCCATGCGGTGATGCACAACCTGATCCACGGCGGCTATACGGGGGTCGTTTACCCGGTCAACCCGAAAGCCAAGAGCATTCTGGGGGTGCGCTGCGCGCCGCGCGTCAAAGCCATCGACGACCGAGTAGACCTGGTCGTGCTGGCGGTCCAGCCGCATCTTGTCGAGCCGGCCATCATTGAAGCGGCCGACCACGGCACACGGCACTTTGTAGTCATCACCGCGGGGTTCAAGGAAGTCGGGGGCGAAGGCAAGGAACGTGAAGACTCGTTGAAGGCCGTGGCCCGGGAGCGTGGCCTGACCATCGTGGGACCAAACTGCCTGGGGGTCATCAACACCGATCCGACGGTGCGGATGAACGCGACGTTCGGGCGCGGCATGCCGAAGGCCGGAGCGCTCGGGCTGATCTCGCAAAGCGGCGCGCTGTGCACGGCCCTGCTCGACTACGCCAAGGGCATCGGCATGGGCTTTTCGCGCTTCATCAGCTTCGGGAACAAGGCGGCCGTCAGCGAGTTGGATCTGCTGCGATCGCTGGCCCGCGACCCGTATACGCGCGTCATCCTGATGTACGTCGAGGAGCTGGGCAGCGGGCAGGCCTTCGTCGAAACGTGCTACGAAATAACGCATGGCCGCAATCCCAAGCCCATTCTGGCGATCAAGACCGGGCGAACTTCGGAAGGTGCGGCGGCCGCGGCTTCCCACACCGGCTCGCTGGCTGGGTCGGATGAGGTTTATGACGCAATTATGACCCAGGCCGGCGTGCTGCGGGTGGAATCAGTGAAGGAGCTGTTCGACTACGCCGAGATTTTCGCGGATCCGATACTGCCGGCCGGGCGCCGCACGGCGATCATCACCAACGCCGGCGGGCCGGGGATCATGGCGACCGATGCGTGTATTCGTAATGGAATGCAGCTCGCGCGGTTCCAGGAGTACACGCTCAAGTCGCTGCGCTACCAGATGCCGCCCACGGCCAACATTAAGAACCCGGTCGACGTCATTGGGGACGCCAAGCAGGACCGGTATCGCACGGCTCTGGACGCGGTCACGGCTGACGAGGGCGTGGACCAGGTGCTGGTCGTCGTTACGCCTCAGACCATGACCGACGTTACGGCCATTGCCGATGTCATCCGCGAATCAAAGAGCTATTGTGGCAAGCCGATCGTGGGCTCGCTGATGGGCCTGGTGGACGTGGGAGCCGGCGTGCAACTGCTGCAGCAGAACGGCGTCCCCACGTACGCCTTCCCGGAAGACGCGATGCGCTCGATGGCCGCCAAGTGCCGCTTCGCCGAGTGGACGCGTTCCAAGACGCTGGGCTACCAGCATTTCGAGGTTGACCAGGCCGGCGCGGCGCGGCTCATGGCGGAAGAGGCCGCGGCCGGGCGTTTGCAGCTTGTGGAGTACAAGGCACTGGAGGTATTGAAGCATTACGGTTTCCCGGTCGTGCCCTATCAATTGGCTCGCAGCCCTGAGGAAGCCGCCGCGGCGGCCAAGGCCATGGGCTTCCCGGTTGTGCTGAAGATTTCCGGGCCCAAGATTCTGCACAAGACCGACGTGGGCGGCGTGCGTTTGAACCTCAAGGACGAGGCCGAAGTCCAAGCCGCGTACACCCAGATGATCGAAACGGTCCGCAGCAAGATGAAGCCGGACGTTGAAATCTGGGGCGTGCTGGTGCAGAAGATGTTGCCCAAAGGCAAGGAGATCATTTTGGGCATGACGCGCGATCCACGCTTCGGACCGCTGCTCATGTTCGGCTTGGGCGGCATCTACACCGAGGCGCTGCGTGACGTTTCGTTCCGCCTGGCGCCCTTGCGCCAGGACGTGCCACCCGAGATGATCCGCAGCATCCGTTCGTACCGGCTGCTGGAGGGCGTGCGCGGCGAGAAGCCGTCGGATGTCAACGCCGTGGCCGAGTGCCTGCTGCGTCTGTCGCAGCTCGTGACGGAGAACCCGAATATCAAGGAATTGGATATCAACCCGTTGATGGTTTATGCCCGCGGCGAAGGTGCGATGGCGGCCGATGCGCGCATTATTCTGAGCCCGGATGTTGAACCGAACGGAAACGGCAAGTAATTACGCATGGGAGTGCAACCTCCGGTTTGCCTGAGGTAAGGACGCGAGGCAGAGCTTGCAGCACTGAAGACGCCCGGCGGGACCCTGCACTCCCTGGGAGACGCTAATGCCACAAGACTGGACCCAACGCTACGCGCACAAAATCGTCACTGCTGAAGAGGCGATCGGCAAGATTCGCCCCGGCGATCGGGTATACATCGGTTCCGCGTGCGGTGAGCCGCAGGAACTGGTGCGAGTGATGGGCAAGATGGGCGACCAGCTCACGGACACCGAGATCGTGCACGTGCTCACGCTGGGCGTTGCGCCCTACACCGATCCGCGTTTTGCCACCAACTTCCGCGCCAACGCCTTCTTTATAGGCAATAGCGTGCGCGAGGCGGTGAACGCAGCGCGGGCCGATTACACGCCCGTGTTCCTCTCGCAGGTCCCGGGCCTGTTCCGCTCGCATCGCCTGGGCATCGACGTGGCGCTGGTCACGGTCAGCCTGCCGGACGAGCACGGCCACTTCAGTCTGGGCGTGGCGGTGGACATCGGTAAGGCCGCGGTTGAGTCGGCCAAGATCGTGGTGGCCCAGGTCAACCGCCGAATGCCGCGCACGCTGGGCGATTCGTTTGTCCACATCGATCAGCTCGATTTTCTGGTGCCGCATGACGAGCCGCTGCTCGAGTGGCCGGTAGGCGGCGGCGAGCCGGACGAAGTGACGCGGCAACTGGCGGCGAACCTGGCACGCCTGATCACGGACGGCTCTACCTTGCAGTTGGGGATCGGGCGCGTCCCGGATGCCGTGCTGGGCTTGCTGACGAACAAGCACGATCTGGGCATTCACACCGAGATGTTCTCCGACGGAGTGCTGAAGCTGGTTGAGGCGGGCGTGATTACCGGCAAGCACAAGACTCTGCACAAGGGCAAGATCGTCGGCAGCTTCGCGGCGGGCAGCCAGGCGTTGTTCGACTTCCTGGACAACAACCCGCAGATCGAAATGCACCCGTCGGAGTACACGAACAGCCCGTTCGTGATCGCCCAGCACGACAACATGGTGGCCATCAACTCAGCCTTGGAAGTTGATTTGACCGGTCAGGTTGTGGCCGACTCGCTCGGCCAGATGCTGTACAGCGGTTTGGGCGGGCATGCCGACTTTATGCGCGGCGCCGCTTTGGCCAAGAACGGCAAGCCGGTAATCGCGGTGCCGAGCACGGCCATGACGCCCGAAGGCTTGAAGTCGCGCATCGTCGCCACGCTCCAGCCGGGCGCCGGAGTCATTACGACGCGCGGCGATGTACACTACGTAGTGACCGAATATGGTAGTGCCTATCTGCATGGCAAAACCATGCGCGAGCGGGCCATGTCGCTGATCAGCATCGCGCACCCGGATTTCCGTTCAGAGCTGCTGCTGGCCGCCAAGCGCCGGCGGATCGTGTACCCCAACCAGATCATGCCGCCGCCGCGGGCGCCGTATCCGGCTGAATATGAAACCACCTTCAAGCTGCGCAACGGCCAGGAAGCTTTCGTGCGGCCGATTCGCCCGGACGACGAGTCGCTGATGCGGGACATGTTCTACGAGTTCAGCGAGCAGACCATCTACTTGCGCTATCACGCCTCGGTCAAAGCCATGCCGCACAACAAGTTGCAGGTGTTCTGCAACGTTGACTACGACACGGAGATGGCCTTGATCGCGCTGGTCGGCACGCCGGGCAACGAACGCGTGATCGGTGTCGGGCGTTACATGACCGACGCCGCCAAGCAAAGCGCCGAGGTGGCCTTCACTGTTTCGGACCAGTTCCAGCGGCACGGCTTGGGGACGTATCTCTTCGAGCGGCTGGTCGAGATTGCCAAGAGCAAGGGAATCCGGTTCTTCCATGCTTATGTGCTGGTCGAGAATTCGGGCATGCTCAAGATTTTCCACCGTTCCGGCCTGAACATCGAAACTTCCAAGGAAGGCGACGTGGTCAAGGTTTCCATGACGCTCCCGGAGACCAAGGAACGCAAAGTCTAATACCCGCACGGAAGTGACATGAAAAAAGCGATGCGCACTCGCGGCAAACAAAAAGGAACTGCGGCCCCGGCTGCGGTGGTTAATGTTTCGGCCGGCGAAATCCATCCGGATCCTTCTAACGGAGGTCATAGGCGCAACGCGGAACTGGCCGGCTGGGAGAAGCGTTACCCCGAGAAGATTCGCACGGCGGCACAGGCGGTCGCGTGCGTGCAGCCGGGCCAGCGCGTGTACATCGGGTCCAACGCGGGAGAGCCGCAGACGCTGGTTGAGGCGCTCTCGGCGCGTGAGGATTTGCTGGACACGGAAATTGTCCACATTTTGACGCTGGGGGTGGCGGCCTATGCCCAGCCGCGACTGGGCCAGCGTTTCCGCACGAATGCCTATTTCATTGGGGCGAACGTGCGCGAGGCGGTCCAGGCGGGGCGGGCCGACTACACACCCATCTTTCTCTCGGAGATTCCGGCCCTGTTCCGCACCGGGCGCGTGCCGATCGACGTCGCCATGATCTCGGTCTCCCCGCCCGACAGCCATGGCTACTGCAGCTATGGCGTGTCCTGCGACATTGGGCGGGCCGCGGCGGAGACGGCCCGCCTGGTCATCGCGGAAGTGAACATGCAGATGCCGCGCGTGCTGGGGGACTGCTTCATTCACATCCGCGACATTGATCTGGCGGTTCCCAGCGATCGCCCGGTGCTGGAAGCGCCGCAGGCCAAGCTGGACGAGATTTCGCAGCGCATCGGGCGGCACATTGCCAACTTGATCGAGGACGGTTCGACTCTGCAGCTCGGGATCGGCGCCATTCCGGACGCCGTGCTGCACTACCTGGGCGACTTCAAGGACCTGGGCATCCACACCGAGATGTTCAGCGATGGAATCATCCCGCTGATCGAAAAAGGCGTCATCACCAACGCCGCCAAGAACATTCAGCGCGGCAAGATCGTGATGAGCTTCTGCATGGGCACGCAGAAGCTGTATGATTTCATCCACAACAATCCAAGCGTCGAGTGCCACCCGACCGAGTACACCAACGACCCCTTCGTCATCGCGCAGAACGACAAGATGGTTTCCATCAACTCCGCGATCGAGGTCGACCTGACGGGGCAGGTCTGCGCGGACTCGCTCGGCGTGCTCTTCTATAGCGGCATTGGCGGACAGGTCGACTTCGTGCGCGGGGCCGCCCGCTCGAAAGGCGGCAAGCCCATCATCGCCCTGCCCTCGACCACGGCCGACGGCATTATTTCGCGTATCGTGCCGACCCTTAAGCCGGGCGCGGGCGTGGTCACCAGCCGCGGCGACGTGCACTACATCGTCACCGAGCACGGCGTGGCTTACCTGCACGGCAAGAGCATTCGCGAGCGCGCCCTGGCCCTCATCCAGATTGCCGAGCCTAAATTCCGCCCCTGGCTGCTGGCGGAGGCCAAGCAGCGTAAGCTGATCGGGCCCGAGACGATTGAACTGACGCTCGAATCGCTGGTCCAGACCGAACAACTGGAATTCTGGGTGAGCCTCAAGGACGGGACGCGCATCTTCATGCGGCCCATGAAGCTGACCGATCTGGCGCTGCTGCGCTCCATGTTCTATGAGCTGGCGGTTGACATCAGCCGCTATCCGTACCTCTGGACGCTGGTCGAGATGCCGGCCGAGGAGCGCGCGGAAGCCCTGACCATCGATTATGACACCGACATGTGCCTGGTCGCGTTGACCGGGGCCGGCGGAAACGAGAAAGTTTTGGGCATCGCGCATTATCGCAAGGACATTCACACCAACTTCGCGCACGCCTTGTTTGTCGTGCGGGCCGACTGGCAGAACCGCGGCATCGGGCGTGCCTTGCTCGAGAAGCTGGTTGAAGTCGCGCGGGCCCGCGGCATCGCCGGCTTCACGGCTGATGTCGTCGAGTCTGACCAAAGCGTGCTGCGATTGTTCCACAATTGTGGTTACGCAGTCGAAGGCGACGCGCGCGACGGCTATATCCGCCTGACGGTACCCTTCGGAAAGCATGGGCCGCGCGCGAAGGCAATCGCCCCCTGAGACGGCACAAGCTCGCGCATGTTCGTGCAAACGCCTGAACGCCGGAGACGGGGCGGCGCGGCAGGCTGCCGTAGATTGCCCGCTTCGGTATGATCCAGGGATGGACGAACTCCGCCGCAAACTCGACGAACTGAAGACCATTGGCCGGGGGTACGCCGCGCCGGCCGCACCGCCGGCGGCTCCGGCCCGGCTGCACGATGTAGTGGGCGGCTGCGAGTTGTGTTGCGAAGGCGTCGCGTGCTGGCAAATCGAGACGCCGCTGGAGAATGCTTGCGCCCGGCACGGTTTTGCCATTCCGGAGCGCTTGGCTGCCTTCGCTACTGCTCCCGCCAGTCAGTCGCTGGGTGACATCGCACCCCATGCGGCGGTCGTCATCGACATCGAAACCGGCGGCTTCGCGGGAACCGAAATCTTCCTGGTCGGCTTGATTCCGCTCGACCGCCGGCCGCTTTGCGTCATCCAGTGGCTGGCCCGCGATTACGCCGAGGAAGCCGCCTTGCTGCATGCCCTGGCGCGCCTCGGCCCGCAGCGCAATACGTGGGTCACGTTCAACGGAAAGAGTTTTGACGGCCCGTTTCTGTCGGATCGCGCGGCCCTCCATCGCGTGCCGCTGTGCCTGCCGGAGAACCACTTCGATTTGCTGCACCACGCGCGGCGGCGCTGGAAGGCCGAACTGCCCAACTGCCGGCTCAGGACGCTGGAAGAGCACATTCTGGGCTGGAAGCGCATCGGGGACGTGGAGGGTTGGGACATTCCAGACCTGTTCCACCATTTTCTGCGCACCGGGAACGCGGCCCCCCTGCTGCCCGTGCTGCACCATAATCAGCTCGATCTGATCTCGTGTACTGAGCTGCTCTTGCGCATGGTTGGGACTTGAATTCCGCCGCGCCGGG
>JAAYXS010000460.1 GCA_012515775.1 Phycisphaerae bacterium | reverse complement strand
GCCACCGCGCGGCGTTAATTTCCGGGCACGGCCCTGTGGCCGCCCGCGTTGGGTTTGATTCGTGACGGCTTTATAGCTACCCTGTGCGAACGCTGCACAAACTCGACGGCCCCCTCGGGTGGCTTGGCGTTGGAGCTCCCCCTAGCGGCTGATCGGGGCGGCAACAGGCTTCAAGCTGAGGAGCGCTCGTGGACACTTTGCTAGATCGCTTTCTACGTTACGTAAAAGTTGAAACGACGGCGGTTGAGGACACCGACAAATACCCAAGCTCGCCCGGACAGCTCGAGCTCGGCCGGATGCTCGCCGATGAGATGCGGGCCATCGGTCTGAGTGACGTAAGTATCAGCGAGGCCGGCATAGTTATGGGAACTGTGCCGGGCACTGTCCGCGGCGCTCCCACAATCGCCTGGCTCGCACACCAGGACACTTCTCCGGAGTCCTGCGCCAAGGACGTGAAGCCCAACATTATCAAAAACTACGACGGTCAGGACATTGTTCTCCCCGGCGACAAAACGAAGGTCATCAAGGTGGCTGAGACCGACGGCTTGGCCGAACTCAAAGGCAAGACGCTCATCACCACCGACGGAACCACACTGCTGGGCGCCGATGACAAAGCCGGCGTCGCCGTCATCATGACCGCCGCCGAAGCACTGATGAAGGATCCGCAGCACAAACACGGCCCGGTGCGCGTCGTTTTCACCGTCGACGAGGAGGTCGGCCGCGGCACCGACAAGGTGGACATCGCCAAAATCGGAGCCACTGCCGCCTACACGCTCGATGGCGAGGCCGCAGCCGGCATTGAAAACGAAACCTTTTCGGCTGACATGGCCACCGTCACGATCACGGGCGTGAATATTCATCCCGGGTACGGCAAGGGCCGCATGGTCAACGCCCTTCGGCTGGCGGGCCAATTCCTCACGCGTCTGCCGTGGCATCGCCTGGCCCCTGAGACGACCGAAAAACGCGAGCCGTTCATGCACCCGTACGTCATCGAAGGCGGCGTGCCTGAGGCGAAGATTCGCATTCTGCTGCGCAGTTTCGAAACGGCCGAACTGGCCGAGCTTGCCAAGATGCTTCAGACGATCGCCGCCACGCTGGAGGCCGAGCACCCGCGCGCCAAGATCAACGTTGAGGTAAAGAAGCAGTACCGCAACATGCGCGAGCACCTGGAGAAAGAGCCCCGGGCGGTCAAGCTGGCGGTCGAGGCCTACCGCCGCATCGGCGTCCAGCCGCTGTACCAGTCGATTCGTGGCGGCACGGATGGCTCGCGGCTCAGCGAGATGGGTTTGCCGACGCCGAACCTTTCGTGCGGGATGCACAATTTCCACTCGCCGCTGGAGTTCGCGTGCCTGGAGGAGATGGAAACCGCGGTAAAGGCATTGGTCGAGTTGGCCCGTCTGTGGGGCGAACAGAAGTAGTCGCGATAGCCCAACGGACCATAAGCATTCACGGAGCCCCCAAAGCTCGGTCTGGGCGACACGTAGATAGCCCTGTCCGAAAATGGGATGTTGAGCCGCCGCTGGAGACCGGCGAGTACGCCTGCCGCCCGTTGCGTGGCTCTTCTGAAAACCCCAGAATGCTTGGCGGTATGCGGGCGGAAAGAAGGAGACGGCCGGGCGGATGTCAGTCGAAGGAACCGCAGTGAGCACGCAAGCCCAGCGTGTGCGAGCGGAACAGCGGCCGCCCGCCGGAACGTCGCGCGCTGAAAAACAACTGAGTTGGTGG
>JAAYXS010000459.1 GCA_012515775.1 Phycisphaerae bacterium | reverse complement strand
CCCAGCCCGGCCGGCGCGAAGATCGCCAGAATGCCAATGATGCCGGCCGCCGCAAACGTGCCGGTAAGAAAGACATAAAGGTGAGCCGGCGCGGCCGTCAGGGCTCCCAGCAGCAGGTGAAATCCCAGCCCCAGCCCGAGCCAGTTCACCGCCATCAGGGCCGTCCAACCGGCCACGTCGTGCCAGCGCACGTTCAACACAATCGGCGACCGGCCGGCCATGCGAAGCCCGATATTCATCAGCCGCCCCAGCACGCCGGGATGCGTGGCGATGATCAGCCCCGCGACCAGCAGCGCCGCAGGCGCGGCCAGTGCTCCAATCCGGTCGGGCCCCCAGGTCCACAGCATGCCGACCACGGCTATCAGCAGCGCTGCCAGCGCCGCGCAAGCGGCCTCCAGCAGAAAGCACGCCGTCACCTGCGCCGAACGCACGCCGTTCGACTGGTACATGTAAAGCCGCCCCAGCAGCGCGAACACCTTGCCTGGCAGGTACTTCCCCAGCAGCGAGCTCAACCAGCAGCGCACGTCCGCGCCCGCCGAAAAGCGCCCCACCATCCGTCGCACCATCAGGTGCCACACCAGGCCGCGCCCAATCAAATACAGCACGGCCAGCGGAAACGAGGCAATGATCGGCCACAAACGCAGCGTCTGCCGGGCGGCTTGCAAATCCTCGAAATTGCGCACCAGCACTGCGCCGAGGTACGCAAAGCAGCACCCGAGGACGAGCACCTTGGCCAGTGTGGAAGCCAACTTCAGGGGCCGCCCCGTCTTGGCCGGCGTCTTGCACGGCCCCGGTTCAGAGGTCGTCGCCCGCGGTCCCCCGAGCAGCTCCGCCGCCAGCCGGGCATTTATCAGCGAAAGTTCGATTACCGCTGGCAGCCGGTCGGCCAGCTTCGCGCGAATCTCGGTTTCCTCGCGCTCAACGCGTTCAAACATCTCGCGCAAACCGGCTTCGGTCACGCGCGCATAGTCGAGCGCGTATTCCTGTAGATCAAAAAGCTCGAGGACCTCGGTGTACTTATGCGACCAGCCCACTTGGAGCGTCGGCGTGCCCGTCGCCAGGCCGGCGATCATGGCGTGAAAACGGGCCGCGACCAGGAAACGGCAAGATCCGATGAGCGCCCGCAGCTCGCCCGCATTCAAAGCGCGGTCCGGAAAACAGCAGAAGTCGCGCCCCACCTCGCGCGCTATCCGTCGGCACACCGGCAGGTCGTTGTTCTTGACTGACTCGCGCCCCGGCCGCGCAGAATGCGCCACCAGGCACACACCGTAGCCCTTTTCGTCGATCAGCCAGCGGATCAGCTCCACCATCCGTGCCGGATAATCGATGCCCCGCGCCTCGCACAAGCGCTCCACGACGCTGCTGGCCGAAACCGCCACCACCGGCCGCGAGAAGGCCCTCTCGCGCCGCAGTGCTTCGACTGCGGCTTGCGCCTGCGGATCGACCTCCATGGCGAACGCGGCATCGGTGGAATCCACCACGAGTTCCGGCGGCAGTCCGAGTTCGTCCAGGTGCGCCCGCGTGATCCGTCCTCGCGCCACGATGCGGGCCGTCTTCGGCAGCAGCCATCGCGCACAAAAGCGGTTTAGACGGCCACGAAACGGACCCAGGGCCTGCGCGTACTTCAGCAGCGGCTTGCCGAGGAGCACCGGCAGCAGCACGACCAGCACGTTGTAGATGATGATCGTGCCGCGGCCGTCGACGAAGCTGATCCCTGATAGATCAATCACCAGGTCAGCCGCGTCCAGCGCCCGCAGGGCCGGGGTGCGCAGCAAAAATCGGTACGGCAGCCGCAACCGGCGCAGCAAGCCCGCGAGCAGGGCAAGCGGAAAGGCCACCGCCACCATGCTCAGGGGCGACAGCGGCGCGATCTTCAGCGCTGGGTCGCGGTTTTCTGCGGCATCGTCTGCGGGGTAAAGACTGAGCAGCGTGAGGCGTACGCCCGGAACAAGGCGTGAGATCTGCTGCACGGCCGCCCGCAGCATGGCTTCCGCCCCGCGATTACCAGTGAGAGTTGCGCCTAGCAGTGCGACGCGCTTTGCGGGCGGGGAACCCGGATCAGGAGCCGCGCTTGCAGCGGCAGCGGCGGGTCCGAGGCTCACGAGGACTTCTCCAACGGGACTAGCGCCGCTTCCTCATCGTAGGACTCGTGCGGCGCGATTGCCTCAACCGGCAGGCGGGCCTCGTAGACAACCTCGGTATTTTCATCGCGCAGCCGATCGGCAGGCGAAACGGCGCGCGCATAGTGTGCCGAGCGT
>JAAYXS010000458.1 GCA_012515775.1 Phycisphaerae bacterium | reverse complement strand
GTGCCGTGATCGATTTCCAGCCCGCGGATCCGACTCTTCAGATGCCGGGCAAAACCAAGCTGCTGGAGAACGTGCCGGTCACGAAGGAATTGGGCGCCCAGCTACTGAGCCGAATCAACCCCATATTTCTGCACGTCGCAAACATTGAGGGCCGCGTGAACCTGGGCTTGCAGGACGTTTCCGTGCCGCTGGGCGACTCGATCAAGCAGGACGGCACGGCCCAAGGGCGGCTGGATCTCAGCAAAATGAAAATGCAACCGGGCGGTTTGGCGGCCGAGCTGCTGGCGTTGGGCGGCATGGACGGGAGCAGGGCCTATCCCGTGGAGGTCGGCGCGCTCGATTTCGTGATGAAGGACGGACGCATCCGGTACGATGATTTCATGCTGGTCTTTCCCGGCGACTTCGACCTGAAGTTCCGCGGCTCAGTCGGCCTGGATGATACGCTCGAATTAGTAGTGTCGATCCCCTTGCGGGCGCCGCTGCTCGACCGGTTGGGCGCGAAGGGGCCGACGGAGGAATATGCCGAGAGGCTGCGCGGCACGCGTGTGGAACTTCCGATTCTGGGCACGCGCGAGAAGCCGCGGCTGGACTTTTCCAAGGTGGACGTGCAGGCGCTGCTCAAGGATGTTCTGCTGAAAGAGCCCGCCAAGCAGCTTGAAGGTTTTCTGAAGGGCTTGGGCGGTCAGGACAAGAAGCCCTGACCGTTCGCGTCAAGCTGCCACGCAGCGCTGGAAGGCCGCGGCACGCGAGGAGGAGTCATGGGCGCTAGTTCCCGGAAGCGGCTGGAGAACTTTTTCGAGACGCCGGATCAGACGCTCAGCCGCTGGGCGCGCCTGGTCGGCTTTCAGTTCGCTCTGTGGCGCTTCTGTGCCCGGCGGCTGCGCGAGCACGATGTCATGGGCATGAGCGCCGCGCTGTGCTATCGCACGATCTTCACGTTGATACCGGTACTGGTGCTGGCGTTGCTGGTCGCCAAGTCACTGGGGACCGTCGAGGACAGCAAGCAGAGTCTGCGGAAGTTCCTCAAAGCTTCTGGTTTCGCCGAAATCGCGGCCGTGCAGGACGGCGAGGAGGCAGTGCTCGCGGGGCCGGAAGCCATAGCCGCGGCGGCGCCCGAGAGCCAGGCCGCCGAGTCGAGCCCGCGCAAAGTCATCAATGTGGCGGACGAGATCGAACGCATCGTTACCGGCGTCGAGGGCAAGCTTACCTTCGCCCGCATTGGCCCGATCGGAGCAGTGCTGTTGATTTGGACGGCAGTAGGTTTGCTCTCCTCGCTGGAGCGATCGCTCAACCGCATTTTTGGCGCCGCCCGCAGCCGGTCAGTGGCGCGTCGCCTGCTGTTGTATTGGTCAGTGCTCACGTTGGGACCGATCACGCTCGCGGCTGCGTCCTACCTGGGACAGAAGGCAATCGACATGTTCAAGCTTGCCTCCGGGTTGCCCTGGTTGCTGGTCGCGGTCGGCTGGGCCGGGCCGATCGTCGTGGCAGTGCTCGTCCTGGCCGCGCTATATAAGCTGCTGCCTAATACGAGCGTTCGCTGGGTATCGGCCATCGGCGGCGCGGCGGTCGCGACCGTGCTATGGCTGACGGCCAAATGGGCGTTCGGCTTATACGTCGACCGGCTCGTGCTGAATGGAAACCTGTACGGCGTCCTGGGCGTGTTGCCGCTATTCCTGCTGTGGCTCTACTACTCGTGGCTGATACTCTTGTTCGGCGCTGAGTTGGCGCATACTGCCGTGAACGTGGAAGGCATGCGGCGTTTGGAGCTGGCGGAGCGCACCGTGCTTGGGCCGTCCGACGTGCTGGCGGCGGCCATTGCGGTCGCGCAGCCATACGAGGAAGGGCGCGGGCCGGTCACGCTCGGCGAGGTTGCGGCCCGCCTGCGTCTGCCGGGTGCGAACGTACAGACGCTGTTGGACCGTTTGGCGGGTGCGGGGCTGGTGTGCATGACTGAAGACTCGGCCGCGCCACGTTATCTTCCGGCCCGTCCGCCGGCGCAGATTCCCATGCTCGCGCTGCTGGATTTGGGCGATCCGCGCGCTGTCCATGGCGGACACGGGCCGGAGCTGGCGGCCGCCATTTCGTACGTGCAGTCACATATCCGCGGCGGCTTGACTGACTCCACACTGGCCGATGCTCTGGAAGCGGCG
>JAAYXS010000457.1 GCA_012515775.1 Phycisphaerae bacterium | reverse complement strand
CGGTGTGCGTTCACAATCCATCAAAACGCGATCCAGCCCCTCGGTGCCAAACATCTCCCCTGCCTGATCAAACGTCTCCGTTATCCCATCGGTGTAGAGGACAATTTGATCGCCCGGCATAAGCGTGATGCTTGCCTCGCGGTATTCCTCTTCCGGTACGATGCCCAGCGGCATGCCGCTGGCCTGGTTGAGCACGATCAGGTTGTCGTTGGAGCAGCGCTTCAGACGCGGCGGGCTATGGCCCGCGCAGGCGTACGTCAGGCCGCGCGTTGCAGGGTCGTAAATGCCGTAAAAAGCCGTTACGAAGTTGCTGGAGCGCGCCGTGTATATTTCGCTGAGCTGCCGATTGAGCCGTGTCAGTAACTGGCCGGCGGGGCACGGCGCGGCCGGGTAAGTGTGGGCGATGGTGTGGGTGATTGCCATCAGCACGGCGGCCGGCGTGCCGTGCCCGCTGACGTCGGCCATCAAGATGCCCCATCTGCCCTCGGGCAGAGCGAAAAAGTCGTAATAATCGCCGCCCGCCCGGCGCGAGGTCTGGTAATGAACCGCTAAGTCCATGGTCGGAATTTGTGGCAACTCGGCCGGCAACAGCGCCCGCTGCATGTCGGCTACATCCTGAAGCTCGCGATCCGCACTGTCGCATGCCTCCCGCAGCCGTTGCGACAGCACCAGGCTTTGCGTAGCGCGCCCGAACAGGTTAGTCAGCCACACGTGCTCCGGGAGATCGCGGTGTCGGAAGCCGCGCGCCTTACGTCGCAGGAAGATCACCATGTCCATCGCCACCCCGCCGTCAAACAGCGGCACCGCCATGAGCGAGCGCTGGCCGGTGAGGTATGAGGCCGCCGGGTCGTTTGCCGGGACTTCGAGGTTCTGGATGATGCGCGGCTCCTGGCCGTAGATCAGCTCCGCCAGCAGCCCACCGCGCAGCACCGGTAAGCGGTGGCGCTCAGTCCATGGATTAATTGGCTCTTTCCATTCCGTATCGCGCGTGATCCGAAACTCGGGAAAGTGAAGCCCGCGCCGGCTGAGCGCGATCATCCGGTCGTTCTGCAGAATCCCCAACATTCGCGCGGCGTAAGTGTGGACCAACTCCTGCGGGTCGCTCTGCCGGCTCATTTCACGCATCGTGTCGGAAATCAACTTCAGCCGGACACGCCAATCGCGAGCGCTCGACGTTGGGCGCAACTTAGTTTCGATGCCGCTCATCGGTCCTTTCCCGATAGTAAGGATCGTTTCGACCTGACTTAGTATAGCCTAGCCGGTTCAGCCCGCCCGATTAGTCCAAAACGCGCGAGCTGCTAGCCAAGCGGCTCTCGCCGCCGCTGTTCAGGCTACTGAGTAACTCACGGGGCATCTGACGCGCCAGCCACAGTAGGAACGCGTCGTAGGAGCGCGCCCGCAGCGCCTCCAAATAGCCCCGCAACACGCGCCGGTTGCCGGCCAGCAGCCGCATGAACAGCCACGGACATGCGTGCGTGACATTCGCCAGCCGCAACGCCCACCGCAGACTACGGCCGAATTCCGCCTCACAGCGCTGCTCGTATAGCCGAAGATTCGCGGCGCTCAGGTCGCCTTGGCCGATCGCCCGCGCCGCAACTTCGGCCGCAATCTGTCCCGAGCGGATCGCGTACGCCAACCCTTCTCCGCAAAAAGGATCGACGACACCGGCCGCATCGCCCGCCAGCAACATGCGCTCGCCCACCAGCACGCGCGGCACGCCACCCCGCGGGACCAAATGCCAGCGCACCGCGTCTGGCGGCGGCGGATCTAATCCCAGGCTTGTGCAGAAAGTCCGAAATGCGTCGTTTGGCCGGCAGGGGAAGCGTTCCGCCGATGCCAACCGAGTAGTACTGGCCGTGATGAAACAGCCAGGCATAGCCCCGCTTTACGACACCGAAGTGAATGTCCACGAGGTCCCGCGATTGGGCGAACGGATCCCGATGAGGAACCGCGATGCGGGCGGTCAGGCACAGCGCGGAGGCGCTACGCCGGTCCGGGCGGCGCACGTGACGGATCAAGTTTCCGGCCGCGCCCTGGGCGATGATGACGGCCGACGCGGAGAAGACGCGCTCGGTCGTGATGAGCGCGCGCTCGTCTTGACGGGTCATATTTCGCGCGGTGGCAGTCTCGCAAACCGCCCCGGCTTGACGCGCCATTTCCAGCAGCAGCGCATCGAAATTCTCGCGGCTCACCAGCACAGCGATGCGCCGCTCCCCCCGGGCTGACCAAGCATGCCTGCGATAGTGCACACATGCGCCGCGGATCTGGCTGTTTATCAGCGCCGGGGGTAGTTCAAAGCCGAGCTGTCGCAGCGCAGCCTCCGAAAGCGCCCCGCCGCAGGGCTTCATACGGGGCATGGCCCGCTTCTCTAGCAGCAGGACCTTAAGCCCGAGCTGGGCCGCACGCCGGGCAGCGCTGCTGCCGGCCGGCCCGCCCCCGATCACGGCCAGATCGTATGAGTCGTCGCCCATTCGTCTGCCCCTGTGCGCCCGATTGCCAAATTAGTGTATGGAGCGGTGCTGCATCTGGCGACGGCAGGCAGGCCCCTTCCCAAGGGCGATACGCGACAACTGCGGCCCGATGTTGGGCGGTAACCATTTGCGCTTTGTGCCTTCTCGCGGCGCCCGCCGTATTCCGAAGTGGGAGCGGTTACAATGCGCCGGCTCAGATGAACGAGCCGGCGGGCGTGACCGCCCCGTTGGCATGGAGCAACGGCGACGATGGGCATTCTGCGAGACATTGGCGCGTGGCTCTGGCACCTGCTGCCGGGAAATCCAATCCTGGTGCGCGTGGTCGCCATGG
>JAAYXS010000456.1 GCA_012515775.1 Phycisphaerae bacterium | reverse complement strand
TTCCGGGGCGACACGCCCCGGCTCTGCTCTCCTGGCTGTTCGGAGATACTGGACGGTCCCGCCGGTTCGGAGATAATCGAGAAGCAGACCTTTTATGCGTTCCATACTGACGGGATTCATCTGTGATAGAAAAACCTGATCCATCCGCTCGTGCGGGCGACGTACCCGATCCCGCGGCTCGTGAATCGAACCCAACGCCGCCGGGCGGCCTTAGCCCTTCGGGTGACGTGCCCGACGCTGCAGCTCCTGCATCAAATTTAACGACCGGTGGCCACAAAACGGTTGGCGACGCGCCCCACCCCGCGGCTCATGAATCCAACCCTAGGCCTCTGGGCGGCGGACCGCCGCCGGCTCATGCGGCGGCCGCAAAGCATCCGGGCGACATGCCGGTCAGCGAACTCCGGGCCGCGATGCACCAGGTGGCCGACATGGTGGCCGACTATTTCGAGAACCTGGAGCACTACCCGGTCGTTCCCAAGATTCGCCCCGGCGACGTGCGCGCCGCGCTGCCGCCCGCGCCGCCGAATGAGCCCGAGCCGGCGGAGCGAATCCTGGCCGACTACCGCGCGCTGATCGAGCCGAACACCACGCACTGGAACCACCCGGGCTTCATGGGCTACTTCGCCGTAACCGGTTCCGGCCCCGGCGTCCTTGGCGAGGCGCTGGCGGCCGCGCTCAACAACAACGCCATGCTATGGCGCACGGGGCCCGCCTCGACCGAGCTGGAAGAGCTCGTATGCGACTGGCTGCGGCAGATGATGGGCCTGCCGGCCGAGTTCAAAGGGCACATCAACGACACCGCATCCATCAGCTCGATGCTGGCGCTGACCGCCGCCCGCCAGCGGGTACGCGACTTCGACGTCCGCCGTCGCGGCCTGGCCGGACGCTCCGAACTGCCGCGGCTGCGAATCTACGCCAGCGAGCAGGCGCACTCGTCCATCGCCAAGGCGGCCATCGTCATCGGCGTCGGGCTGGACAACTTGCGCAAGATCCCGACCGACAAAGAGTATCGCATGCAGCCGGCCGCGCTGGCCGCCGCGATCAGAGAAGACCGGGCGGCCGGTATGTGCCCGATGGCAGTGGTGGCGACGGTCGGCACGACGTCCACCACCAGCATTGACCCCGTGCCGGAGATAGCCGCGATTTGCCGGCGTGAGGGCTTGTGGCTGCATATCGACTCGGCGTATGCGGGCGTGGCGGCCATGTGCCCGGAGTTGCGGGCGCTGATGCCGGGCCTGGGCGAGGCCGACTCGCTGGTCACCAACGCGCACAAGTGGCTGTTCGTGCCGTCGGATTGCTCGGTGCTATTCGTGCGCGATGCGGAGCAGTTGCGCGAGACGTTCTCGATCGTGCCGCATTACCTGAGCACGAGCGAGGAAGCGACGAATCTCATGGACTACGGCGTTCAGCTTGGGCGGCGCTTCCGTTCGCTGAAGATGTGGATGGTGCTGCGGGCGTTCGGCGTTTCCGGCTTGCAGGAGCGCATTCGCAACCACTGCCGCCTGGCGCGGATGTTCGCCGATTGGGTGAGAGCGGAGCCCGGTTTCGAGCTGATAGCGCCGGTCCTGTTCAGCACGATCTGTTTCCGAGCCGTGCCCGACTTGCCGCCGGCGCAACAGGACGAGTTCAACGCCCGGCTGCTGCAAACCGTCAATGCGGCCGGGCCGGTGCTGGTCTCGCACACGCAGCTCAACGAACGGTACGCGATGCGAATCGCGATCGGCAGCCTGCGGACCGAGGAGCGCCACCTTGCCGCGGCCTGGAAGCTGATCCGCGACACGCACCGTGAGATGCTGTCGTCGGGCTATGGCCGTCGTTGATTATGCCTCGCGCCGCTCGGGCTCTGCTTCGTCGAGGCGGTAGCGCTTCATCTTCTTGTACAGCGTCGTACGGTTGATGTTGAGCATCTCCGCCGTCTGAATGCGGTTCCAGTTGTTGGCCCGCAGGGCGGCCAGCAATATCCGGCGTTCCGGTTCGGCCAGGGCTTCCTTGAGGGTCATGGCCGATCCGGTAAATCCGGCCGCCAGGTGTAGCGGCGTATCGCCGTCGACCGCCTGCACCAGGGCCGGCGGCAGGTCGGATTTGAGCACTTGCTCATGCCGCGTCAGGACGACGGCGCGTTCGATGCAGTTGGCCAATTCACGAACGTTGCCGGGCCAGTAATAGCGCTGCATCGTGGCCAGGGCCTCGTCCGAAAAGCCGGTCAGCCGCTTGTGCGACTTGGCCGCATAATGCTGGAGAAAGTGCGTTGCCAGCAACGGGATGTCGCCCAGGCGCTCGCGTAAGGGCGGCAGCTCAACGTTGACCACGTTAATGCGGTAGAAGAGGTCCGCGCGGAACCGCCCGGCTTCCACTTCTTTTTGGAGCGAGACGTTTGTGGCCAGAATCACGCGTACGTCAGCCGTCAGCGTGCGGTTGGACCCGAGGGGTTCGAACTGCCGTTCCTGAAGCACGCGCAGGAGTTTCATTTGCAGGCTGGGAGGCGCGCATGAAATCTCATCCAGCAGAATCGTGCCGCCCTGGGCCGCCCGGAATTTGCCGTCCTTGTCCGCGACGGCTCCGGTGAAGGCCCCGCGCGTGTGGCCAAACAGCTCAGAAGCCAGCAACGTCTCCGGGATGGCGCCGCAGCTCACCTCGATGAAGGGGCCATCACGCCGCGAACAGAGCGAGTGAATGACGCGCGCGATCAACGATTTGCCGGTGCCGGTTTCGCCGTGAATTAGTACGGTGGCCGTCGATTCCGCGACCGCTTCAATCAGGTCAAACACACGCTGCATCTGGTGCGTGCTGCCGATCACGCTGTGCAGGTTGCAGGGCTGATCGTCCGGCCGCGCGAGACTGCGCGCCTGGCGCGTATGTTCACGCTGCCGCAACGCAGCCTGTACTACGCCCCGCAGATGCTCCGCGCGTAGCGGCTTGGGCAGGTAATCAAGCGCTCCCAGCCGCACGGCCTTGACCGCAGCTTCGATGCTGCCGTACCGCGGGATCAGGATGACTTCAGTAGCCGGCCAGCGCTGCCGCCAGTTTTGCAGAACCTCGCAACCCGCCTCGGTTTCAATCTGCAAATCCGCCAGAATCAGGTCGAATTCTGACTTTTCGAGCGCCTGGAGCGCTTCGGATGGCCGGGCAACGGCGGCGACGCCGTATCCGGTGTCCCGTAACATCCGCTCCAGCGTGCTCAATACAATCGCGTCCTCATCCAGCACCAGAATGCGATGAGTGGGACCGGGGGAATCCTGCGGATAAGAGCTGTTGCGCGTCCTGGCAAAGGTGTTGATGGACGCCACTCCGTCTACGTCTTCAGGCCTGACGACGTTTCCGGGTTTTCTGACCGGACGCATCACGAAGGGGCTGCTCGAAGGCTAACTAAGGGTCCTGCTTCGCAAAAACAACATAAGCGATCCGGATGGCAGTTTCAATGGACGATGAACGTCCGAGAACTCGTGGCCTTGTGGCTGAAACCGCTCGCGATGTAGTCAAAACCGTCCACGTTCACGACCAGGACGGCTCGCAGCCCGGCTACGTAAGTCGTTTCAAGATATGCACTTCCATCCGGCAGATACGTCCCCGGATTGAACCCTAACTCGACTAGTCCGGCTCCATTGTGAACCCGGATTGCCTGAACCCAGAACGGGGTCCCGCCGTCCAAACGTGTCCCTGAACTCACTACACCAATGACCATGCCGCGCCGCAAATCCGGACATGGCCCCACCTGCGGAACCGCTTGCGACAACTGCCGCCACTGCTCCTCGCTCGTTATTTCCAGCAGCCCCAAGCGTCGCCCCAGAGGATGTATCAATGGCTGCAGCGCGGCCGGATCGCTCACCACGTGACAACGGAGTCCCGCCGGTACGCGTGCCGGGCAGGCCTCAAGCTCTGCGAGATTTACGATGTGTCGGGGCCCCAGCGGTCCCATCGCGCAGGCGGTCAATCC
>JAAYXS010000455.1 GCA_012515775.1 Phycisphaerae bacterium | reverse complement strand
CGGCGTGTGGTTGTGCAGGTTATACATCAGTTGGTTCATGCAGGCTCACTCCCAGACCGCATCCCGCGCAGGTTGTACGCCGCCGATCATGGCCTTAGGGGCCCCGACGCCTTCCCTGGCCCGCTGCTCAAAACTGCCGTCAGGTCAGACGGCCAGTGTCAAGCTGAAGAGCCGAAAAACATGCCCCAGCCGGCACGTACCCTGAACCCGCTCCTGGCACGGCCATCACCCAACTCAGACTTAGTATAACCCGACGCGGACCTGCGGCAAGCCCATTTGGGGCAAGCGTGTGGGCCTAACGCGTGAATCAGGGCAGGCGCGAAGCTGACCGCGGCGCCCTGGGGGCATCCGCTACGCGGCTGTCGCCCGGATATCAGCGTTAGGAATCCGCGCGAGGCACAATCATGATGGGAATGGCCGGCAGGAATCCGGCTGGGCTTCGCACCGGCGGCTTGGCCGCTTCGCCCGCGCGCGGCGCACGACTCACGGTCACAAATGCTTCGACGATCAGATTGTCCGCGGCGCCCGGCTGCGCTAACTGCGGATCGGCTTTGAGCACGAGCAAAACCGTGCCTTTAGCCGGGCTGAAGGCGTTCTCCAGGATTACGCCCGGCGGCGGATCGCTGAGCTGAAACTCCAGTCCGCGATCAAGTTGGTGCTGCGGGATGTTGACGCGCACCTCGGCCGTCCCACCCACCGGCAGTCCGATCGGTACTGCGCTGTCCAGCACATACTGCCAGGCTGACGGACGGCGTCCCTGGACTGAAACCATCAGCTCCTGCGACGGTGTCAAATGCCGATACAGAAAAGCCTGCATCATGTCTTCAGCGGGGACGGCGTCGTGTCGCACCACGCACCCGTCAATCCGTGCGCGGCCCGCCACTCTCAACACTACCGGCTGATTGAACGCCGCTCGGCGCTCCGCCGCCGGCCGACAGGCGGTCAGCGTCACGCGGATGCGATCCCGTCCCGCGGGCAAGGTGCCGCCGCTGAGCTCAAACTCCGGCGGCGCGTCGTCCAGGAACAACTCAATTTCACCGCTGAACCCGTCTTTTCGCAGCGCGTAGACGTCGAGCACAGCCGCACCGGCTGAGATGTTTACGCTGGAGGGAGTGAGGCGCAGCGCGAAATCCGGTTGCGGCGGGCTGACGCGCAGACGGTAGCCGTAGGCCGGGCCGCCCTGTCCCTGAGCATCGCTCACCTGCACGTAGTAGAGGCCGCCGGCGGGCAGCGTCACCCGCAGGTAGGAATCGGCCCTATGGGTTTGCACGCCGGTATCCATGTGCAGATGGCCCTCCTTCTGCTGGTAGTCGTCGTTCCAGGCGATGACGTTTCGGTCCTCGTCCAACAGTCGCAACAGGGAATCCAGCGGCGAATTCAGCCGGCGCGCCATTACTTCGGCGACCACTTCTTGCGCGGATTTGCCCTTGAAATAAAAGACGTCCACGTCGCCGGGGGCACTGATGCGACCGTCGATTATGTGCGGCAGTATGACGCGTTGCGCAGTAGTCTGTGTCTCGTTAGGCTCGCTCTCCGGATCGGACGGCAAGTCGTCGATCGCATACGTGACGGGATTGGAAATGCGTTTGCCCATTTTGAGGCATTTGTGCTCAATGCCGTTGTGCTTGCGGCCGGGGTCGATGAAGAGCCGGTCGGTTGGCAGGTTCCACCCGTCAACTTTGACATACCGCTGGTGATCCGCGCAAGTTCCCAGCGGGAACATGGAAGTGATGAACGGCTGCTGCCCGAGTGTAACGCGGTATAAAAAGTCCTGGCGGCCGCGGTACAAGGCGTCGCGGATTTCCAATTCGTACTCGCCATCCGCGGGGACTTCGTAGTACAGCACCGGGTCAGGGTCGAAACGATAGTCATCGGCGAAAGCAACTTCGTTGCCGCCGGCGTCGTAGAGCGAAACCGTGGCCTGAAACCAACCGGGCACGGCGTCCGCCAGGTAAGGTATCAGTCGCCGGGCGTGGGTCTCGACTACCAAGCCCTGGCCCTGTCTGGCTTTGAAGCGGAAGCGGTCCACGTCGCCGGGCATGATTTGCCCATTGAGCACGATTGGCAGTTCCAGCGGCTCGTCGGGCGGCAGCAGCGCAGCCACCTTGGACTCGTCATCCTCCAGGTCGTAAGTCTCCGGCAGTGCTCCAACCTCGAAGATCATCGGATTGGACAGGCCGGACTTGCCGCCCAGCCGCAGTTCGCGCTCGCCCAGCGGTGCTTCCGGGCCGATGTTCACCTCAATGAGTACTGACCCTGCTATTTGTGCATTCGGCTGGCCCCTTCTGAGGGCGGTCAGCATGTGGCGGATGTGCAGTAACTGGCGCAGACTCTTGTGTTCGAGATCGTATAAGAGTGGGGTGTGCGGCAACTCGACCTTGCCGCTGGCCGGCTGGCTTTGCGGCTGCGCCGGGCGAACCAGATTCTGCAGGCGCGGCGGTAACGGGCCGACGCGCCCCGCCTGTTCCAGTTCGTCCCAGCGCTTCGCGATCAGATCCTGCATGGTGCTCGCCAGCAGGTCACGCTGCTCCGAGCTCAGGTTTCGCAGTGGCGGGAACTGTTCAATGAACCAGGCTTGCACACCGGCGCCGCTGATGTAGACGTCCGAGACGCCGCGCAGGTTCTGCCCGCCTATGGTGACTCGCAGGCTGCTGCCCTGGCGCCCGCCGGCGGGATATATGTAGCCAATATGCGGTTCGCGCCTCTGCTGCCCCGAGGCCTGCATACCGCAGGCCAGCAGCCCCGCCACAAGTGCCCGTCGTAGCGTGCTCATGGCGGCATTAACTCTCGCAGCCTTCCACCGCTGGGAGCATCAGTGCCGGGCGCGGGCAGGAGGCGCACGTCCAGACCCCGCGAGTTCGGCAGTGGCCCGTCCGGGTCGATGCCTAGAAGTTCGTAAATGCTGCCGATCAGGTCGCTGGGATAAACCGGGCGTTCCGCGACCTCCTCACCGGTCGCGGTCGAGGCGCCCACGACCTTTCCACGCTGGAAGCCGCCGCCGGCCACCAGGGCGGAAAAGCAGTCGCCCCAATGTCCGCGCCCGCCATTCCAGGGCGCCTCCCACTGCACGCGTGGCGTGCGCCCGAATTCGCCGCTCCACCACACGATCGTGTGCGCCAGCAAGCCGCGCTGGTCCAGGTCAACCAGCAATGTGGCCAGCCCCGCGTCCAGTTCGGGCAGCTTGCGCCGCATGGTTTCGAAGTGCCGCTTGTGCGTGTCCCAGCCGCCGTAGTTGATGGTCACGTACGGCACGCCCGCCTCAACCAGCCGCCGGGCCATCAGGCAGGATTGGCCAAACATGTTTCGCCCATACCGGTCGCGCAGCTCGGCGGGCTCCTGCGCCAGGTCGAAAAGCCGGCCGGCCTCGCCGAACATCATTTCGTAGGCACCCGCCTCGCACTGATCGAGAAGTTGGAAGTGCGGGTTGCCGGGAGCGGCCAGGCCCAATGTATCCAGCTTATGCAGCAAATTCCGCCGCCGGTGCTGACGCTCGTCGGAGATGTCTTGGGCGACGATGCCCTCGACCGCGAAGCGCGGCTGGTTGGGATCGCCGCCCGTGGCGAACGGTTTGTAGCGCTGGCCCAGGAAGCCCGCTTCGGAAAACCGGCCCTGGGGCTGCGTGAGCACGATGTAGGGAGGCACGCAGGCCTGGTAACCGCGGTCGTAGCCTTTGAACAGCGATACGACCGCGCCCACGCACGGATACACCAGGCGGTCAGGCTTGCGCCCGGTCTGCACCAGGTAGGCCGCGGTTTCGTGGGAGTTCACGCCGTGGGTCATGCTGCGGATGATTGCGTACTTGTCGGCGTGTTGGGCGAGCAGCGGCAATAACTCGCAAATGCGAATCCCGGGGACGTTGGTCTCGATGGGCTTATTAAGCGGGCCGCAGTAATCAGAGCCGGCTTCGGGCTTGGGATCGAAAGTGTCCAAGTGCGAAGGCCCGCCCCACATCCAGATTTGAATGACCGCTTTCGCGCCCCGCGGCTGAGTCGCCTGGGTTGTTGCACGGGCGTCCTGGCCCATCAAGCCTCGGGCCCCGAAGACCGCCAGGCCGCCAATGCCGGCCAGTGCCCGCCGCAGCGCCTCGCGCCGCGTGATGCCGCCGGATTGTACCGACGCGCTCATAAGCCAAATCCGCGCCGCTCAGTGGCGGTAGAAAAACTCCTTGGTGTTAATCAGGGCCCAGGCCAAGTCGTCCACCGCCTGGCGCTGCAACAGTCCGGCAGTTTTGAAGTACTCTTCGGCGATGTCCAACTCCTCCGGAGTGGGAGAGCGTGAGAGCAGATGCATGTAAATGGCGCTGATCAACTTCCGGCGGTCCTTGCGGTTATCCGCGACGATCTTGCGCAGCCGCGGGCTGTTCTCAATCTTCTTCTGGACGTGGCTCGAATTAATCAAATGCAGCCGCTGGGCACGGGTCGGCTGGTTGTTCCGCTCCGACATCAGTCCCGTATCGCGTGGCGGCCGCCCGAACAGCTCGAGAAACGGGCTCGTAATGCTGCCGTCGGCCAAGGTGATCGTCCGCTGATCTTTCGGGATGACTGTGAACGGCTCAGGGATCGCACTGGTATAGCTTTCCCCGGGGCCGCCGAACACCTGGCACAGCGCATCCACCAGCACTTCCGCATCCAATCGACGAACGGGGTAATACGCAAACAGCGTCTCAGCTTCCGGGCAGTCGCGGCGCGCAATCGATGATTGCTGATAGGTTCGCGACCTGAGTATCAGCCGATAAACGGCGCGTAGGTCGAACTCGGCCCTGAGCAGCTCCCGTTCGAGCACCGCCAGCAACTCTGGATTCGACGGCGGGTTGTCGGGCCGGATATCGTCGGGCTCGTGGATGATGCCGCGGCCCATCAGCCAGAACCAAGTGCGGTTGACTACCGCCCGGGCAAACCACGGATTTTCGGCCGAGATCAGCCAGTCAGCAAAGACCTTGCGCGGGTCCTCGCCGGCCTCGATTCGCACGCTGCTGCCGTCCGGCAAGACGGCATCCAGCGGACCGCGCGGCGCCGGATCGAGGTAGATGATCTCCTCTTTCCATTCTCCTGTACTCTTGAACGCCAGCCGTGAGAAGAAAGCTTCCAGGTTGTGCCGTTGCTTCTCCGGCCACGTATCAACGCGGCTGCCCATGAAGGTCAGGGCCACAACCGCGGCCAGCGCGGACGGCTCGTGGCCGGCGGCGGCCCGGTAGAAGTTGGCCGGCGGCACGCGGAAATTGCTGCCGCTGGACGTCAACAGCTCGCGGGCGAACTGGTCATACGGCTTATTGTTGGCAATCGCATCCCGCACCCATCGGTGGTACGCCTGCACTGCGTTCGGCCACAAGTTGATGGGGAATTCCGACTTGACCCGCAAGACGTCGCACCACTTGAGCGCCCAATAGTCGGCGAACTCGTCCCGCGCCAGGAGGCGGTCTATGAGCTCAGAGCGTTTTTCGAGTCGGCCGTCTTCGAGAAACTGCTGCACCTCGGCCGGTTCCGGCAGAGTTCCAATAACGTCCAGGTAGACTCGCCGAATGAAGACTTCGTCGGAGCAGGGGTTCGCCAGCTCCAAGCCGTGTTGCGCGAGCGCCGCGGTGATATGCTCGTCAACGACGTTTGGAGGCGTGACCCAGTGGTCGGCTTCAAATGGGCTCAAGGCCTGAGCCGACGCGAACGGCGCGCCTGCCGCTAAAGAAACAATCAGCGCAATAACGATCGTTCGTCCGAAGGCCATCGCAGCTTTTCTGCCTGGCAGCGGTTTTTGGTCAGGCCGGCTGAGAACCGGTCCCACAACGAAAACCGGTCGCACAACGAAACGAGTCCCACAATGAAGACCGGTCCCGTCGGGTCCTTTGGGATCCGCTTCCGGACCGGCCAGGACTCGACACAATGGTACCGCCAAGTGTGCTTCTGGGCGGCACTAAACATCTGACGTATTACCGCGTCGGATATTCTCAGTCTACGGAGGGCCACGGCGTAGTCGGAGCGGGTACTGCGCTGACGGGAGATCCTCGGCGGCATTTCGGGGCGGCACGCCCCGGCTCTGCTTTGCGTGGAGGGGCGGACAGGCGCGATGGACTGGCCCGTCAGGCGAGCCGGCACAGTGGCCCGCCTGACGGGCTAGCCGTAGGGACGATTTAGATTTCAGTCGTCCCTACGGGATCGAAGGAATTCGTTTCCGACTTCTCCCCAGCACTGCGCGCAGGGCTATCCTCTAAGATACGGGCGGCACGATGAGGCCAATAATGCCACGAGTCCTTCAACGCCGTTAGCTCATGAACAGGTCTCTCAGCCACTGCATCGTCGTCTGCCGTCCCAGTTCGCCGATGGCTTGCGTCAGGGGGATGTCCTTGGGGCAGACCTTGACGCAGTTCTG
>JAAYXS010000454.1 GCA_012515775.1 Phycisphaerae bacterium | reverse complement strand
GAGCTCGAGCTGCCGCCCGAGATTGCGTCGCGGCTGCTTTACGTCACGAAAACTCGCCGCCAGGAAGAACAGCACGAGGAGCGGGGCCATCGCATTCTGCGCGTGCCGAACGTGCGGCTCAGCCGCATGGGGCAGGCCCAGGTCGCGATTCTGCTGGCGGTGTCGCGCAAACTGATCGAACCGGACGAGGTGGTAGTCGTGTTGACCGGCGTGCCGGGCGGCAGCTCGCTGGACACGTTGCTGGTGCTGCACGTGCGCTCCGAGTTAGACATGCCGCTGGACGCCGCAACTGAATCGGACCTGTCGCGCGACGTGCGCCCGGACGTGCTGGAACGCGTGCTGAGCATCGCGGCCGAATTGGGCTACGAAGGCCGCGAAGGCAAAACGGTGGGCGGACTGTTTGTGGTCGGGGGCACCCAGAACGTGTTGGCACTGTCGCGGCAGCTAATCTTGAATCCGTTTAAGGGCTATTCTGAGGAAGCCCGCAATATCCTGGCGCCCGAGCTGAAGGAGACCGTGAAGGAACTGTCTTCGATTGATGGCGCGTTCATAATCCGCGGCGACGGCGTGATCGAGGCGGCGGGTACCTACCTGACCGCGTCGACGCGCGACATTCATGACCTGCCGGCCGGCTTGGGAGCGCGGCACCAGGCGGCCGCGGGGATTACGGCCGTCACGAACGCCGTCGCGATCGCCGTCAGTCAGTCCACTGGGCACGTGACGGTATTTCGGCGTGGTCACATCATCGCCGACTTGGAAAAACCGCGCACCCGGACGGAACCGGGGGAGGGCGACTGATGCCGCCGTATGAAGCGCCGCCTGAACCACATCGCCCGCGTCCGCGCAGCCGGTGGCAACGCTGGCAGTTTCTGTTTTGGTACCTGCTGCTGGCGCTGTGGTTGCTGTTCTTGTGGCAGAGCTCGTTCGGCCGGACCGAGGTGCGGCAGATCCCCTACAGTGAATTTAAGGAGTTCTTGGCCAAGGGTGAGGTGGTCGAGGCCGCGATCGGGCAGAACGAGATTCGCGGAGTAATTGAGCTCAAGAGCGGGACCACGCAGCCAACGACGGAGAAGTTGCCCGACAAGTTCAATTTCCGCACCGTCCGGGTTGAAGACCCGAAGTTGACGGAGGAGCTGCACGCGGCCGGGGTGCAGTTCAAAGGCGTTCTGCCCAGCAAGGTCGGCGAGTTCATTTGGGCCTGGATATTCCCGCTGGGGCTGATAGTGCTGCTGTGGTTTGGCCTGTCGCGATTCTTGCGGGGCGCCGGCAGCCAGGTCATGACCATCGGCAAGAGCCGGGCGCGCATCGTTCCTGACCGGTCCACCGGCGTGACGTTCAACGACGTGGCCGGGGCGGACGAGGCCAAAGCTGAGCTCAAGGAAGTGGTCGATTTTCTGAAGCAGCCGCAACACTACACCGTCATGGGGGCGCAGATTCCGAAGGGCATTCTGCTGACCGGGCCGCCGGGGACGGGGAAGACGCTGCTGGCGCGAGCCGTGGCGGGCGAGGCACACGTGCCGTTCTTCTCAATCAGCGGCAGCGACTTCGTTGAGATGTTCGTGGGCGTGGGGGCGGCCCGCGTGCGGGACCTGTTCGCGCAGGCCAAGCAGAAGGCGCCGTGCATAGTTTTCATCGACGAGCTCGACGCCATCGGGCGGCAGCGCGGCTTTCACGTGGGCGCGGTCAACGACGAACGCGAACAGACGCT